>CAWKJK010000049.1:0-9856 GCA_963849655.1 uncultured Nitrospiraceae bacterium | reverse complement strand
TACGCTGCGCAGTCTCGATGAAATCATCCTGGAAGAGTTCAGCCATTTTGCGGATCATTCGGAGGATCTCGGACGACTTCAAAAAGCCTATCAATCGGCGAAGCGCCAAAAGCAACTCTTGGACTACGACGATCTGCTGGTGATGCTGCGGCAGTTGCTGCTGCTTGACGAAACGGCCCGCGCAAACATTTCCCGCCAGTATCGTTATATCCTTGTGGATGAGTATCAAGACACGAATCGGTTGCAGGCCGAAGTTATCCGGCAGCTGGCAACGACGCATCAGAACGTAATGGTGGTCGGGGATGATTCACAGTCCATCTATGCGTTCCGGGGCGCGACCTTTAAGAACATCATGGACTTCCCCATATTGTTCCCCGGCACGACGGTGTATAAGCTCGAAGAAAACTACCGCAGCACTCAGCCGATTTTGAATCTCGCCAACTGCATTATCGAGGAAGCAACCGAGAAGTATACGAAGCGTCTCTTCACCAGAAAGATCGATGGGCCTCTGCCGGCGTTGGTGGAAGCGGCCGGTGAAAATGCGCAATCCCGATTCATCGCGCAGAAGATCCTTGAGCTTCGCGAAGAAGGTGTGCCGTTGGATGAGGTTGCGGTTTTGTTTCGTTCGAGCTTCCACTCCTTTGATTTGGAAATCGAACTCTCGCGCAAGGGGCTGCCCTTTATTAAGCGCGGCGGGGTGAAGTTTATCGAGACGGCCCATGTCAAGGATCTGCTGGCACATGTGCGGGTCGTCTCCAACCCTCTTGATACAGTCAGCTGGCATCGCGTGTTGCTGTTGGTAGAAGGGGTGGGGCCGAAGAAGGCTCAGGACTTGCTCGCCGCGATCGTGAAATCCGAACGACCATTTGACGTGCTGCGCGGGATGAGCGGCCGTTCAGGGCAGGGACTCAAGAATTTGGCCGATACACTGGAGAGCCTAGCTGGATCGGAGGATCGGCAGCCAGCGGAACAGGTCACTCATATCTATGAGTACTATCTTCCGATCCTCAAGGATCAGTACGACGACTATCCGAAGCGTACGAGAGATCTCGATCATCTCCACACGATTGCCGAAGGTTATCAGGGTATTGACGAGTTTCTTGCCGACTTGGCGCTTGAGCCGCCTGATGGGAGTGCCGTAAACGTCGAAGCGCTTGATCGTGATGATGAACGGCTTGTGCTTTCGACGATCCATTCTGCGAAGGGGTTGGAGTGGCAGTGCGTGTTTATCATCTGGGTGGTCGATGGCCGGTTTCCATCCGCCTATTCCTTTCTCGCCGACGATGAATTGGAAGAGGAGCGGCGTCTCTTCTATGTGGCCGCCACTCGAGCCAAGCGGCATTTGTTTTTAACATACCCCATCAATGTGTATGACAAGACCAGCGGGATGTTGCTTTCGAAGCCCTCACGGTTTCTGGACCATGTGTCCTCGGATTTGCTCGATACGCTTGCGTTGGTAGAAGAAGGTGGGCGAGAAGATTGGGGGATGGCACGAGACCCCTATTATTAACTCGGTTCCTTATTGTTGCATGTCAGTCTTTTTCCTGCCTGTATGAATCACATCACGATTCGATTGGTACTGGCGTGGTGCTGCTGGTTGGTGCCGGCCTTCCTTGCAGAAGCCGCAGTCACAGCCCGGGATGAAGAGAATGGTAAAAGCCGGATATGGGCGAGCCTTCTCGATGGCGCAGGGCGCGTACAGCTGCCGACGAAGTTTCTGAAGGCATTCCCGCCGGACTTCATTCATTTTGAGTTCGATGATCTTCGGACCTACGCCGCTGAGTACCATCCCGACGAACATCGGATGGTCCTTAACCGTTCGTTGTCTTTTAACGCTGCGGGAAGGACCCTCAAGCCGCTCGGCAAGATGACGCACAAGGAATTGGAAGTACTCTATCATGAGCTGTTCCATGCCTATGTGGATTATCTACAAGTCGTTGAAGCGGACTCCAGCGAGACCAGTCACCGTTCAAACGAACTCCTGCATTTCGCCAGAGAGCAGCAAGCCTGTCGATACGGGGAAGTAGAAATTGCACCGATTGTTCAGCGAAAGGATGAGACGGAATCACGCTATTTGACGAAGACGGAGTCGTGGGAAGCGCTGAACGAAACATGGGCGGTCTTTATCGGCTGGGCAGTCTGGAATCAGCTCGAGCTGCAGCACAAGACCGGGAAATCCATGTTTCAGGAGCCTCGGCAGGCCCATCAATGGATACGGCGACTCAAGGTGGCATTCGAGAAGGGTGATCTCCATGGGTACTACGTACCGGAAGATCCGGACGAACGGCGCCTCGCTCAGAAGAAATATTTGGCCAAGTCATCACAGTTGACATTGAAGGAAGCCGGGTTTTTAATGAAACAAGTCCTCGGTTTTCAACATGATTTCATTGAGCGGCTCGAAGCTTCATTTGGATCATCTAGGGTATCTGCTTGTTAGACTACCGAGGAAGGATAAATTAAAAAAAGTATCTGACCGAATTCCCCTCTTGACATGACTGAAGTTCATCAATAGAATCCAGCATTTCGTGATCTAGCCTGTCCGAGCACTTCAACGAATCAATCTTTTGAGGATTGAGGAAGAGAGCTGTGCACGGGTAGGTCTGCTTGTCTTTAGTTGAGCGGTGGAACCGGCGAGAGCGTCCGCTACTTGTGCTGCAAGTTGGTTTGTATGGAACAATGAAACATCGCGGGCAGGTACCCAAGCGGCCAAAGGGGGCAGACTGTAAATCTGCTGGCTTATGTCTTCCAAGGTTCGAATCCTTGCCTGCCCACCAAATCGTGCTTGCGTGGGCCGGCGAACTTATAAGTGGACAAGCCGGATGCAATCAACGAATTATTGGTGTGATGAAAGTTTGAGCGAGGAAAGTAAAGAAAAGGCGGGCGTAGCTCAGTGGTAGAGTTCCAGCCTTCCAAGCTGGCTGTCGTGGGTTCAAATCCCATCGCCCGCTCCAAGAAGATGGTGGTAGGGCGGTAAGAGTCAATCGGGCGTCTTAATCTATATCTTATGGTGAAATCGATTTTGGAAAGAGTGGGCCTAGCTTCAGGAATGACGTAATGACGTGCCGAATGCCCACGTAGCTCAGTTGGTAGAGCACGTCCTTGGTAAGGACGAGGTCACGCGTTCGATCCGCGTCGTGGGCTCCACGCGAGACGGTAACGACAGGTTGAGGTTGAGGTTAGGGATTGAGGAGCGAATCTCCTCAACCTTAGCCTGAATCTCAACCTTGCAGTACGGAGGAATTATGGCGAAGGCGAAATACGAGCGGAAGAAGCCGCACGTGAACATAGGGACGATCGGGCACGTGGACCATGGGAAGACGACGTTGACGGCGGCGCTGACGAAAGTGTGTGCAGACAAGGGGATGGCGAAGTTTGTGAGCTATGACGAAGTGGCGAAGGCGAGTGAGAGCCAGGGGCGACGGGATGCGACGAAGATCATGACCATCGCCATCAGCCATGTGGAGTACGAGACGGCCCATCGGCATTATGCCCACGTCGATTGCCCGGGCCACGCCGACTACGTGAAGAACATGATCACCGGGGCCGCGCAGATGGACGGCGCGATACTGGTGGTCAGTGCGGCGGACGGGCCCATGCCGCAGACCCGTGAGCATATTCTCTTGGCCCGGCAAGTCGGCGTGCCCTACATCGTCGTGTTCCTGAACAAGGCCGACAAAGTCGATGACAAAGAGCTCTTGGAGTTGGTGGAGTTGGAAGTGCGGGAGCTGCTCACGAAATATGGGTTCCCGGGGGACAAGACGCCGATCATCCATGGCAGTGCATTGAAGGCGATGGAGGCGGATCAGGGCGAATTGGGGGTGCCCAGCATCCTGAAGCTGTTGGAGGCGGTGGATACCTATATTCCGACGCCACAGCGGCCGATTGACAAGCCCTTTCTGATGCCGATCGAAGATGTGTTTACCATCAGCGGCCGTGGGACAGTGGTGACGGGGCGCTGTGAACGGGGCATCGTGAAGGTGGGCGACGAAATCGAGATCGTGGGGCTGCGACCGACGCAGACCACGGTGGTGACGGGCGTGGAGATGTTCCGCAAAGTGCTCGATGAGGGGCAGGCGGGGGACAACATCGGCGTGCTGTTGCGGGGCACCAAGAAGGAAGATGTGGAGCGGGGGATGGTGTTGTGCAAAGGGAAGACCATCACGCCGCATACGAAGTTCAAGGCGGAGATCTATGTGTTGACGAAGGAAGAAGGGGGGCGGCATACGCCGTTTTTCAACGGCTATCGGCCGCAGTTCTACTTCCGGACGACCGACGTGACCGGCATCGTGCAGCTCAATCCCGGGGTGGAGATGGTGATGCCGGGCGACAACGTGAGTGTGGCGGCGGAGTTGATCAGCCCGATCGCGATGGATCAGGGGTTGCGGTTTGCCGTGCGCGAGGGCGGCAAGACGGTCGGCTCGGGCGTCGTCACCGAAATTCTGGCGTAGCGAAGCTAACAGGCGGACAGGAGTCAGGCTGACACGAGAGGTTCTGTACTTGTCGGCATGCGGTCCTGTCAGTTTCTCTCGAGGAGAAAGAGATGCGTGAAATCATCGACATGGCTTGTACGCTCTGCAAGCAGCGGAATTATTCGTCCATGAAGAACAAGAAAAACGATCCGGATCGGTTGGAACGAAACAAATTCTGTAAGTTCTGCCGAAAGCACACGCCTCATAAGGAAGTGAAGTAAGTGCTGAGACATACGTGTTGAGTATTGGGAGCGGCAGGCGAAAAACTCAGCCCTCAGCACTCATTGCTCGGCACTGAATAAAGAGTAGGGGCATGGTGTTAATGGCAGCACATCGGTCTCCAAAACCGAGAGTCTGGGTTCAAATCCTAGTGCCCCTGCCATCCCAAGCTCGCTCGTACCGAACTGCCAGTAGAGAGCTCATCGGTGGCCGGAGGAAGCATCTCTGGGGGTGTAGGAAGTGTATGGCGACAACGGATCGCTTGTTTGGGATCACGTTTGGTAGTTGGTTGGAATTTCCCAAGCTTGGACATTAGAAGGCGGAGTCACTGATGTTTAAACGTATGACGGACTCGATTCGGCTGTTCGTGACGGACGTGCGAGCAGAGCTGAAAAAGGTTTCATTTCCGAGTCGTGCGGAAACCATCGGCTCGACGACAGTGGTGATCGTGTTCTGCATTCTGATGTCGCTGTACTTGTCCGTCGTCGACTCATTCCTTTCATGGTTGGTCGGCAGATTCATCTAGGCCTGCCGTGAGGGTAAAGGGGAATTCAGCAGTAATTTATCGAAGACCTGAGGGTGGTGCATGACAAAGAACTGGTACGTCATCCATACGTACGCGGGTTTTGAGGGGCGAGTGAAGACCAGCCTCGTGGAGCGTGCAAATCAAATGGGGCTTGTCGAGAAGGTTGGGCAGGTGCTCGTTCCGACCGAGGACGTGATCGAAATTAAAGACGGGAAGCGCCGGACTTCTCGACGAAAGTTCTTCCCAGGGTACGTCCTCGTAGAGTTGGAGTCTCCGTTGGGGGACGAGACCTTGCAGATGATCAAGGAGACACCGAAAGTTACAGGATTTGTCGGAGGAGGTGCAGTTCCGACTCCGCTGACCAATGAGGAAGTGGAGTCCTTGCTCAAGCAGGTCGATGCGGGTCAGGCCGAGCCTCGAGAGCAGGTCAAATTTATTAAAAGCGATAACGTTCGCATCATCGATGGTCCCTTCCTTGGATTCAACGGCGTGGTGGACGAAGTCGATCAGGACCATAGTCGGTTGAAGGTGATGGTGAGCATCTTCGGCCGGTCGACCCCAGTTGAATTGGGATTCTTGCAAGTGGAACGGATTTAAATGCAGCGGTCAGTCGTTGGCTGTCGGTTTTCAGTTTGACTGAAGGCTGATCGCTGAACGCTGAGAGCTCGGGAGAGAATCATGGCAAAGGAAGTGTCCGCACAAATTAAATTACAAATTCCGGCCGGCAAGGCCAACCCGGCTCCTCCTGTGGGCCCCTCTTTGGGTCAGCATGGGGTCAATATTATGGAGTTTTGCAAGCAGTTCAATGCCAAAACCCAAAAGGAAGGGGACAGTATTATCCCTGTCATTATTACGGTCTACAAAGACCGTACCTTCAGCTTCATCATGAAGACACCCCCGGCTTCGGACCTCTTGAAGAAGGCCGCGGGGATCATCAAGGGATCTAGTGTGCCGCAGAAGGATAAAGTTGGGAAAATCACCAGACAGCAGTTGAACGAAATTGCGCGAAAGAAAATGACCGATCTGAACGCGGCTGATGTGGAAGGGGCGGCAAAAATCATCGAAGGGACCGCCCGTAGCATGGGCGTCGTCATTCAAGGCTAATCTCGGGATCGAAGGAGCGTCTGGTTATGGGAAAGAAAATGGATGCGGCGATCAAGAATGTCGAGCCGCGCGTCTATGGGTTGCGTGAAGCGACTGAAACTGTGAAGCAATCGGCCTATGCGAAGTTTGACGAATCGGTCGATCTTGCGCTCAGGTTGGGAATCGATCCGAAGCGTTCGGATCAACTGGTTCGAGGGACGGCTTCGCTTCCACACGGAACCGGGAAAAAGGTTCGTGTCTTGGTGTTTGCCAAGGGTGAAAAGGAACAGGAGGCGCGGCAAGCGGGTGCCGACTACGTTGGGGCTGATGACTTGATGGAAAAAATCAAGGGTGGTTGGATGGATTTCGATTGCGCGATTTCCACGCCGGACCTTATGGCCTCGGTCGGAAAACTCGGTAAGGTACTCGGGCCTCGGGGGCTGATGCCGAATCCTAAGACCGGCACCGTCACCTTCGAAGTCGGCAAGGCCGTCGCCGACATCCGTAAGGGGCGTGTCGAGTTCAAGGTTGAGAAGTCCGGTATCGTCCATGTGCCGGTGGGAAAAGTCTCCTTCGATGCCGCGAAGTTGTACGACAATGCGTCGGCCATCATTGAATCCGTTCTCAAGGCGAAGCCCGCCTCATGCAAAGGGCGTTATCTCAAGAGTGTCACGATGGCAAGTACGATGGGTCCCGGTGTGAAACTGGATACCATTGCGCTGACGAAGCAGTGGAGCTGAAATACCCATTCGGTGTGAATCGTTCATCGTAACTCGCCGAACGGGTGACGTTGAATGGATAACGATTAGCGACGAGAGAGGGAGCGATGAAGAAGGAAGAGAAGGTTACGGCAGTGACGGAGTTGACCGAGAAATTCGGTCGGGCGCGGTTGGCTATCTTGACGGAATGCGTCGGCCTTCCGGTCAACGAGGTCACCGAGTTGCGCAAGCAGCTCCGCGGGGCAAAGGCAGAATATCGAATCGTGAAGAATACCCTCGCGGCGCGTGCCGTCGAGGGAACGATATTGGCCGGACTCAAAGTGCATCTCAAAGGGCCGACCGGGGTGGTCATCGGCTACGACGATCCGGTGTTGCCGACAAAGGTGTTGAAGGATTTCATTGGCGCGGAGAAGCGTGAAGCGAAGATTCGGATGACGGCCGGGGTGCTGGAAGGCAAGATCCTCCAGCCGGCTGAACTGGCCGCCGTTGCGAAGTTGCCGAAGAAGGAAGTGCTCGTTGCTATGTTGCTTTCGGCCATGCAGGGGCCGATTCGTGGCGTTGTCTATACGTTGAACGCGGTCTTGTCGAAGTTTGTTCGAGTCATTGCAGCCATTCAAGATAAACGGAAAGGAGAAGGGGACATGCCGGCTACGGAAGGAAAATTATCGCAAGAGGAATTGATCAAGGCGATCGAAAGCATGAGCGTGCTCGATCTGGCCGAATTGGTGAAGGGGCTTGAGGCGCGGTTCGGCGTGACGGCGGCGGCGCCGGTCGCGGTGGTTGCGGCTCCGGCAGCAGGAGGAGCAGCAGCTCCGGCCGAAGAGAAGACGGCATTCGACGTCATTCTCGCGTCGGCACCGGCCGACAAGAAAATCCAGGTCATCAAGGTGGTGCGGGAGCTGACGAGTCTCGGCCTGAAGGAAGCCAAGGACCTCGTGGAGGGCGCGCCTAAACCGGTCAAGACCGGGGTGGCCAAGGAAGAAGCTGATACGATGAAGAAGAAGCTCGAAGAAAGCGGCGCCAAGGTCGAAATCAAGTAAGGAAGCGAGTCTCGTCATCGTCGCGGCTCTTTCGGTATTCGCTGAAGGCCGAGGTCTATCGGTATCTCGGGAATCTGTCGTGACAGGTGACAGCTGTTCACCGCCAACCAGCGTGGAGGGGTAGGAATGTCCGAAACGACGCTTCAAGAATTCGTCGAGCGGAAAGATTTTTCTCGCATTCGAACCAACATCGATATTCCGGATCTGATCGAGATCCAGAAGCGCTCCTACGAAGAATTTTTGCAGTTCGAGGTTGAATCGGAGCGTCGAAAGGATCACGGATTGCAGGCGGCGTTGGCCAGCGTGTTTCCGATTCCGGATTATAACAACACGGCCGTGCTCGAATTTTCGAGTTACACTTTAGGGACGCCAAAGTACGACGAACGCGAATGTCTTGAGCAGGGGATGACCTTCGCGGTTCCGTTGAAGCTGCGTGTCCGCCTGGTGGTGCTCGACAAGGAGGATAAGGGACCTCGCAAGAAAGTGCTCGATGTGCGTGAGCAGGAAGTCTATGTCGGTGAATTGCCGCTCATGACCGAGCGGGGGACCTTTATCGTCAACGGGACCGAGCGAGTCGTCGTCAGTCAGCTTCACCGGTCACCGGGTGCGTCGTTTACACATGACAAAGGTCGGACCCATGCGAGCGGTAAGGTGTTGTACTCGGCCAGAATTATTCCCTATCGAGGCTCATGGCTCGATTTCGAGTTCGATGCCAGGGATATTCTGTATGTGCGGATCGATCGCCGTCGGAAAATGCCGACCACCATTCTGTTGAAGGCCTTTGGTTTCTCGAGCGACGACTTGCTGAAGATGTACTACCCGGTGGAAGAAATTCGCGTGTCGAAGGGGCAGATGTTCCGTAAGCTGGATCCCGAGATCCACCACGGCCTTCGGTGTTCCGCCGAAGTCACGGACAAGGGCGGCAAAGAGTCGTTGGTGCGGGAAGGGGCGAGGTTGACGAAAGGGCTGATTGCCAAGCTGAAGGCCTCGGGAGTGAAGGAGATTCCCTTGCTGCCTACGGAATTGGTAGGCCGTGCCATTCTTACGGAATTGGTCGATTCGAAGAAGAACAAGTTGGCGGAGAAAAATCAACGATTGACGGCCGAGATGGTCGAACAGATCGCTGAAAGCGATGTGGAAGAATTCAAGGTCATTTATCTGGATATGGCGACCGCGACGCCGGTGATTCTTGACACCTTGGAGATGGAAAAAATCGGGTCGAAGGAGGAAGCGATGGTCGAAATCTACCGTCGCCTCCGTCCCGGTGAGACGCCGTCAGTCGATACGGCGAGAGCATTGTTCGACAATCTATTTCTGAATTCCAAGCGCTATGATTTGTCTCCCGGTCGGCCGGCTCAAGCTGAACAAAAAGCTTGGTTTGGACTTGCCGCTCGAGCAGCGCACCCTGACTGCTCAGGACATCGTGGAAGTCATCCGCTACCTGGTCAATCTGAAGGTCGGCAAAGGGGAAATCGACGATATTGATCACTTGGGTAATCGCCGTGTGCGATCCGTCGGCGAACTCCTTGAAAATCAATTCCGGCTGGGCTTGGTGCGGATGGAGCGAAGCATCAAGGAGCGCATGAATCTTCTTGATATGGAAACGGTGCTGCCGCATGACTTGATCAATGCCAAACCGGTTGTCGCGGCGGTCAAGGAGTTTTTCAGCAGCAGTCAGCTGTCTCAATTCATGGACCAAACCAACCCTCTGGCTGAAATCACGCATAAACGACGTCTGTCGGCTCTTGGTCCAGGCGGACTCACGAGAGAGGGCCGGGTTCGAGACCCGGCGATTCGTGG
>CAWKJK010000048.1:0-19346 GCA_963849655.1 uncultured Nitrospiraceae bacterium | reverse complement strand
TTTCCCATTCACGCTGTTTCATCCGTGATATATCTGCGCAGAAGAATGCCGTCGTGTTACAGGCACGACTGGCTGCCATTGTGACGCACTCGGAAAGCGCGATCGTCTCATTTGCGCCGGATGGTGTCATCGAGACCTGGAATAAAGCAGCGGACCGGCTCTTAGGGTGGATGGAAATGGAATCCATTGGCCGACCCAAATGGATGTTCGTACCGGATGACCGGATCTCGGAGTCCAGGGAGTTGATCAGGACAGTGCTGCTGGGACAGCCAGTTCGGCAATTCGATACACAGCGCAAAAGAAGAAATGGGAGTCTGGTGGATGTTTCGATCACCATGTCTCCCGTCCTAGTGGACAATCGGTTGTTGTCCATCTGTGAATTCATTCAGGATAATACCGAACGCAAAAAGGCCGAGCGTGCATTGCGGGAGGCCAACAAGGAACTGGAGGCGTTCAGCTATTCCGTCTCGCATGGCCTGCGCGCGCCGTTGCGATCGATCAATGGATTCGCCAAGATCGTGGCTGAAGATTTCGGCCCATCATTGCCTCAGGAAGCCAAGCGACATCTGCTCATCATTCAAAAGAGCGCCGGTCGCATGGGGGAACTGATCGACGACCTGCTGGAATTTTCACGGCTGTCCCGTTCAGCGCTTGATCGTCAAGTTGTGGATCTCGAACGTGTCATTCGAGAAGTATGGGGTGAGCTGCGGCGACAGGATCAAGTACAGTCTGCGGAATTGGCCGTGGGGGATTTGCCGAGATGTTCGGGCGGATCGTCGGTTGGTCAAGCAGGTGTGGGTGAATCTGCTCTCCAATGCGTTGAAATATTCCCGCCCCCGCCCGGAGGCCCGGATCGAGATCGGTTGGCGCGAGGACGAGCAGCAGCCGGGCAATGTGGTGTATTGGATTCGAGACAACGGGGTGGGATTCGATCAACAATATGTGAGCAAATTGTTCGGCGTATTCCAGCGGCTGCATCGGGCGGAGGACTTCGAGGGGACCGGCGTCGGCCTTGCGCTGGTGCATCGGATCGTCCAACGTCACGGCGGTCGGGTGTGGGCCGAGGGACGGCTGGACGAGGGGCAACATTTTATTTCACGTTGGAGAGCGTGCATGAACAGGACGGTGCCGGACAACATCTCGGTCTTGTTGGTCGAGGATAATGAGGACGACGCGGAGCTGACGCTGCGGGTGTTCCAACAGTATCATTTTGCGAATCATATTCATGTGGCGCGGGACGGCGTGGAAGCGTTAGATTGCCTGTTCGGCATGGGGGCTTATGGGGAGCGGAGCCCGTGCGAACAAACGAAATTGATTCTCTTGGACCTCAAACTGCCGAAAGTCGATGGGCTGGAAGTCCTTCGCCGCTGTAAGAATGACGAGCGGACAAAGTCCATTCCCGTCGTCATGTTGACCTCCTCGCGCGAGGAGCAGGACGTGATCGAGAGTTATAAGTTGGGCGTCAACAGCTATATCGTGAAGCCGGTGGATTTTCACCAATTCGTCGACGCCGTGAAACAGCTGAATGTGTACTGGTTGATGCTCAATCAGAGGCCGGAGTGATCAACTCTTTGAATGTGCCGGATGGGGGAGGTCGTATGGCTCAACCGTTGCGAGTGTTGCTGCTGGAAGATCTGGACACGGATGCTGAATTGATGGTGCGCGAGTTGAAACGCGCCGGGTTCGATCTTGTCTGGGATCGCATCGATACGGAAGAAGCCTTGCTGGAGTGCCTTGATCGGCCATATGACCTGATTCTCTCAGACAATTCGATGCCGTCCTTCGACGCGATGCGGGCCCTCGCCTGTCTGCGACAACGTCGGCTCGATATTCCTTTCGTCATCGTGTCGGGCTCCATCGGCGAAGAGCAAGCCGTGGCCTTGTTGCACCATGGCGCGGCGGATTACATCATGAAGGATCGTATCGATCGACTGGGACCCGCTGTAGGGCAAGTGCTTGAGAAGAAGAGATTGCGCGACGACAATCAGGCCGCCCATGCCGCCCTGCAGGCGAGGACCGATGAACTCGTTCGGTCTCAAGAACGGTTGCGCGCGCTCGCCAGCGACTTGACGTTGACGGAGCAGCGGGAGCGGCGCAAGCTCGCCGGCGATCTCCATGACTATTTGGCTCAATTGCTCGTTGCGGGACGCATGAAGCTGCGACAAGCCGTGGCCCGCATCGCCAAGGATCCCGGAACGCCTCTGCTCGCCGAATTAGACCAGATTTTCGACGAATCCTTGCGGTATACCAGGACCCTCATTGCCGACCTGGCGCCACCCTCATTGCAAGAATTCGGGTTGTCTCATGCCTTTCAATGGTTGTCCGAACACATGCGCGCCCCTGGATTGACCGTGGATGTGCAGCTCGGATCAGACCGAATCAATCTCCCGGACGATCAAGCGATTTTGGTCTTCCAGTCCGTTCGAGAATTGCTGCTCAACATCGTGAAGCATGCGGAGACGAATCGCGCGAGTGTGGCGGTGGCCACCACTCCCACAGAACTGCACATTACGGTCACGGACGGCGGACAGGGGTTCGATCATGAAACGGTCGCTGCTCCCGAGCCGAGGTCATCCAGATTCGGACTGTTCAGCATCGATGAACGAATGCGGGCGATGGGGGGACGGTTTGAGATCAATTCCACGCCCGGTCATGGAACGCGAGCCTCCATGATTCTGCCCTATTGGCCTGCCGCCGCCGCACTGGATCTGTGCGAAGTCGGCAAAGCTGACCAACACTCTGACCTCGCCACGCAGCCCTCGCCGGAACAGCCGGTGGTCCGCGTGCTCCTTGTCGATGACCATGTCATCGTCCGGCGCGGGATCAAAAGACCTGCTGGACGGGCATGAGAACTTGCGGGTGATCGGAGAGGCATCCGACGGACAGCAGGCCGTCGAGTTGACGGCGGAGCTGCGGCCCGATATCGTGCTCATGGACGTGAATCTTCCCGTGATGGACGGCGTGACGGCGACGAGCCGGATCCATCGAGACTATCCCGATACCATCACCGTCGGACTGTCCGTCCATGACGATCGCCAGATCATCGAGGCGATGACAAAGGCCGGCGCGGCGGCTTTCGTGTCGAAGGGGTCCGTGACGGAAGAGCTGTACGAGGCGATCAGCCGCGCGTTGCTTTCCAAAGGCAAGCTGGCCGGTTCTCCTCGAAGAGACAAGCTGTCTCTCTCCGGCAAGGCATAGCCCGTCGCATTATTATTTAGGGACTGGCTCCGTCGTCCGCGACGGTGCCTGTGCCGGTTCGGACGGGGAAGACACCGCGCGCAGCCGCGGGGAAGGGTGTCAGTCCCTGGTCCATGTGTCGAGCCGATTCAGGCGGCGGCGGAAAGAATCTCTTGCTTCCGTTGCTGCATTTGTATGCCGAGGGTCTTGATATCCATGCTGAGCTGAGCTTGGGGGAAAAGCTCAGCTTCCTCCTGGGATACATGATCCGCCACCGTCTGTTGCAATTCGATCATGCTCTGCCTGAACTCCAGGCTTGACGCGTCATTGTTTCTGAGCTGAGCGATCATGTCCCGAACGACACGGTGATCGTCGTACACGCCGGCGATCATATCTTCCGCGACCTCTTCCTCGTCTCCATCCCGTTCCATTTCCTCGCCTTCATCGAGCTTCGATGCGTCCATCGTCTCTTCTCCCTCGGCGAGCTCTGCGGGGTCGCCTTGATTCTGAAGCGCCGGATAAAAGAGCTCCTCTTCCAAGGTGCTGTGCACCGCCAGCTCATGAAAAATCTGTTGCGCGAGTTGTTGTTTCTTCCCACCTTCTTCTTCCAGGAATTGATCGAAGAGCGCTTCGACTTGACGGTGATCGTCTTTCAGCATCTGTATCGCATCGGTGGATCGCTTCTTTTGGGATGGCGATTTCGCTTTGGCTTTGACTGAATCGGGCTTCGGCATAGGTGTCTCTCCTTTCTAATGATAGAGGTTGCGACCGATTAACCGTTCACGATGGTTCCTCCGTTAGGATGCAAAACCTGTCCCGTCATGTACGAGGCGTCCTGCGATGCGAGAAACACATAACAAGGCGCGACTTCTTCCGGTTGGCCGGCGCGTTTCAATGGAACGTCGGATCCGAACGTGGCGACTTTGTCCGGAGGAAATGTCGACGGGATCAACGGCGTCCAAATCGGACCGGGCGCCACGGCATTGACGCGGATCTTGTTTTCGGACAGGGCCAAAGCCGATGACCTGGTGAACGCGACGATGGCGCCCTTCGTTGCCGAATAGTCCAGCAGATTGGGGCTTCCTTTATAGGCTGTCACGGACGTTCGTGTTGATGATACTCGCGTCTTCCGTCAGATGCGGCAGCGCCGCCTGCGCCATGAAGAAATAGGAGAAGATGTTCGTGCGAAACGTCCGCTCGAGTTGAGCCGGCGTGATTTTGGCGAGGCCGTCTTGGGGATGCTGTTCAGCAGCATTGTTGACTAAAATGTCCAGGTGCCCCAATTCCCGTAGTACGGTACGTACGGCCTGCATGCAATGCTCGTGGCTGCCGACGTCTCCGGCGACGGTCACGCAGCGTCGGCCTTCCCGCTCAACCATGCGTTTGGTTTCTTCGGCATCCTTGTGCTCATCCAAATAGGCGATCGCAAGATCCGCTCCTTCGCGGGCAAAGGCGATGGCCACGGCTCGTCCGATGCCGCTGTCGCCGCCGGTGATAATCGCGACCTTGCCGTTCAGTTTGCCCGTGCCATGGTGCACACGGTTCTCCGCCTTAGGGCGAGGCGTCATCTCGGACTCAATGCCTGGTTGTCTCGTTTGTTGTTGTGAAGGGCGTTGTTGTTCCGGCATGCGCAAGATATCCTTATTTCAGGCGTACGTTCGAAGTAGGTTCAGTGGAGCCGCGATCTCAAAGGAATGGAAAAGCGAGATTGCGATCGCCTGTGGCTTCGGCATAGTGTGACATACCGCGAGGCAGGGTGGCGACATTGTCCCTCCCTGCCTCAGTCAGTTGTCAATTATGTGAGATACGAACAATACAGACGACTAATAGCCGCCACCTCCACCGGCTGACCCTGTGCCGCCGGATGACCCGCCCGATGACCCCATGCTACCGGATCCTGGTGCTGTGGATGATCCGCTTCCGCCGCTCGATCCCTTGCCAGGAACCTTGGCCGAATCGGGTATTTGTCCGGAGCCTCCCAGAGTTGCCTCGCCGCCTACTTTCGGTTCGCCGGTTCGGCCAAAGGGCTCTTGTCTCATCTTGCCCAACGATTCATGACCTTGCTTCCCTTGCTTCATGGTCCCGCTCGATCCTCCGACACTTCCGGATCCGCCTCCTGTTCCACCCCCCGCTGCGCCACCCATTTGGGCTTCACTCTGAGATGCGCCACCGGCGAACAAGAGTATTCCTCCAACCATCAACATGTACGCGCACGCCCGTCGTATACTCATAAAAGGCCTCCTTCAAAAAGTTTGTGGGCAGACTTTCAAATCTCCGTGCAAAATATAGGCCCTTTGTGACGATTGATTGATCGCTGAATAACGGAGCCTGCGTATGCTCTACAAGACACGATGTCTTAGGATGCAAGACATTCTGTCCGTGCAACGAAATGAGCGCTGGATGGAATATTCATTTCGATGGGCTTGTTCCGAGGGCATCGGCCTTGCCAATTTGCTATAAGGACGGAGAGCACGATCAATATGCCTAGGGAGGAACGAGACACAGCCATAGAGGAAATCGATCGGGGAACACAATCTGATGATTCCTCTTCTGCTTTCGAGGACATCGATTGCGCCTCGTCTCATCGTGAGAAACCGCCCATAGATCATGCGAACGTCCAGTTTGAGCCCGGACGGAATTGTTGGCGAGTGGAGTCGGCGGAACGCACCGCATTCTTGATCGACGGCCGAGCGCTCCCTTTACATTTTAGGATGGGATTTCGATACGCGTATCCGCATGATGATCGGCCGTGAATCCGATGGATATCCGGCTCGCCTCGGCCTGTTTCTCCATGCCCTCCTCGTGCGGCGAAAGAAGCTGCATATTTATCGAGACCCAGTATTTCACGTTCAAAATCCTGACTGAGACGTTTGCTGATCTATTTACAGCGCGAGGATGGACCCGATATCGTCATGATCCTGCATCCCAGCAGCGATGGATGGCTGGAGCAACATACGATGGATGTCTTGCGGGGGGGAGCGCTCAAGCGGCTTCGCTCCGTCGATCGTTATCATCGACTGGCACTGTACTATTCCCGTGTGCCCGATGCGGAGGAACGTTGCATCAGTGTGCACAGCAAGGTCTGTGTCATCGATGATGTGTATGTGCGCATCGGCTCGGCAAACCTCAGCAATCGCAGTCTGGGATTCGACACCGAATGCGATCTGGCCGTCCAGGCCTCGGGCGATCCGAACGTGGGGAAAAGCATCGCCGCCTTCCGCAATCGTCTGCTTGGCGAACATTTGGATATCTCTTCGGAGGATGTGGCGCAGGCATTGCGCAGCCATTCGAGTTGATCGACGTCGTGGAAGCTCTTCGCGGACGAGCGCGGTCGTTGGAGGAGTTCGATAAAAATATTCCGCCGGAAGTAAATGAGCTGGTGCCGGACGATGAGTTCATCGACCCGAGTCGACCCTACGAGATGCAACTGTGCCCTCCGGAGAATCGATCGTCGGCGCATCGGCAGATGCTCATAGGTGTGACGGCGCTGCTGATGGTGGCGGGACTTGCGGCGGCATGGCAATGGTCGCCGATGGGAGAATGGATGGAACTGTCGCGGCTCATAGCCTATGCGGAGGAATTCGAGCGCAGTCCGGCGACGCCGTTCGTCATCGTAGTATCGTTCGTGATCGGTGGGCTTGTCGTCGCGCCGGTGACGGTCCTTGTCACGGCCACTGTGCTGGCGTTCGGTCCATTGCATGGGTTTGTGTACAGCTTCATTGGTATGACGCTCAGCGCGCTAGTGACGTTCGGACTCGGCCGATTGATGGGACGGCAGCTGATTGAACGTTGGTCGGCTCGTCTGTATCGTTTGAGCCGCAATTTGGCCGCCAAAGGCGTGTTGGCTATCGTTGCCGTGCGGGTGATTCCGATCGCCCCATTCACCGTGGTCAATATGATTGCCGGGGCCACCCACATCCGAACGAGGGACTTCCTGTTGGGAACTGTCCTCGGCGAATTGCCCGGTCTGTTAGCCATCGCCGTTTTTGTGGACCAAGTGACGACCGCACTGCACGCTCCGAATCTTGATCTTGGAAGCTATCTGTTCTGGCTGGGTCGGCCATCGTGATGGTGACCGCTGTGCGGAGATTGCGGCGCTGGCTTTCACGACGCGCGAACTTCTCGAACGATAAAACATGAGGCCGTTTCGGGCCCTTCACCGTCTTGTATCTATCACCATTCAGGAGCCCTTTTCAGGAGTAGTCCTTCGATCCGTCATCTTGCAAACAGGGTCGTTCTCCGGTCGCGATCAAGTCGGTGAACGCGATGAGTCGAGCCGCTTCAAACACCTCATCGGCAATGAGATTAGGCCAACGCAAAGGCGTGAGATACCATTCGGTTTCATTGCCGTTCGTGAGTAAGATGGTGCGGCATCCGGCTCCCCGGCCGGCTTCAACGTCGTGCAGGATATCGCCGATCATCCATGACTGTGTCAGATCCACATGAAGTTCACCGGCTGCTTGAATCAGCAGACCCGGATTGGGTTTTCGACAATAACAGTCCACGTTGAACAAGGGTACGGTGCCCTCCGGATCATGAGGACAGTAGTAATAGCCTGCAAGAGGGACTGCAAACTTTGCGAGCTCGGCTCGAAGCGCGAGCTCCTCGCGCAGGAGGTCTTCCACCGTGAAGCGACCGTGGGCGATTTCTCCCTGATTGGACACCACAATCAGGGCATAGCCTGAGCGGTGCAACAAACGCAAACCCTCGATCGTCCCAGGCACCCATTCGATGTGTTCAGGGTTGCGATCAAATGGACGGTTCTCGATCAATGTGCCGTCTTTATCCAAAAATACGGCTTTGCAACTCATTGCCACAAGGTCCCTCATCAATGAATGGTAATCTCAAGACCATGTATACGCCGCTCGCATCATACAGCTACTAGGGAAACCCCCGCACCCATTGCCGACCGGGGAAAGTCCCAGTTTAAAAAATTGCCGGCCAAGCTTATGTGTAAAGGGGTGTTTTGCCGAGAGAGCAATTGCTCGCAACTAAACCGTGAGGAGGCTCCCATGAAGTCTATTCATAAAATCGTTGGGATTGTATTGTATGGCGTGGCGTTGTCCGTAGGGGCGTCGAATATAGGACTGGCCGAACATTCACCTAGTTCCGGAGACGTGATGAAAACAGATTCTTTAACTGATGCGCAAAAGTATAATTTTCAATCTGATGATGATAAGCAACGGAATGTGAACGACGGGAAGTCCCATGCGAGCGGTGCGAAGACAATCAAAGGCGAATTGTTCCGCGTTGATGACGCCGATTATTTCGTCAAGACTAAGGGTGGAGCCGAAGTTCGTTTGCACACTGACAGGACCACCAACATGAGAGGAAAAATTAAAAAGGGTGATCAGATAGAAGCGACGGTCAACGATCAGAATCATGCGCTGTCGATTCAAGCGATCCGATAAAGCCATCTTCTTCTTCACAATATGATCGGCAGGTGCAGGTGTGGTTCCGGACATGGCAGAGACTAAGTATACTGAATCAGGTATTTGGCCAGTACAATTCAGCCGGATATTCCATTAAGAGGGTTCCAATGCTTACCGTGACCCCCCGCCCCCGTTCTGGGATTGTTGGGAATCCACCAATGATGAAGCATATGGTGTGCTTCCCGGTGAAGACCGTCTTGTGAAAGACATCATGATCCATGAGATAGCTATCGCCGGAGCCTCCATTACGGCCAAAGAAGCGATTGAAGTCATCAGAAACCGGAACGTTCCCGTCCTGGTTGTCTGCCTGGAGAACGAGCCGGTTTTCGCGCTCACGGATATGACTTGGCCATCAGTATCATCACTGAAAACCGCGTTGATTCGCTCACTCTCGATGAGCTGATCAAGAAGCGGATGGTCGTTCGATGTCGCGAGGATGCCATTCTCGCCGATGCAATTGATGCCATGCTCAGCCATCGCACCCGTCATGTTCCGGTCGTGAATACAAGCGGAGATTTAGTCGGCGCACTTTCATTGGTGGATGCGGTAGGAGCCATTACCCCGGATGCCGCAGCGCTTCGGCAAACAAAGGTGCGACAATTGTTGACTGAGACACCGGAGTTCAAACGATAGAGCACCCCCGATGTGTCCTCGCTCCGGTATTTCCGAGTTCATTTCTTGATATGTTCCGATAGCGTCAAGCCATGGATGTAGTACGGACAGATTTCAAACGCAACTGGTTGAATGCGCATTCGAGCGTATTGGGGTTTTTGATAGCCCTGACCCTACTCGGCGCTTTCATTATCGATGCCGGATTGCCTGATGGAGTCTCCGCTTGGGCGCTCTATTCAATAGCCATCGTCCTTGCCCTCTCGTGGGATGGTGCTGGCGCTATTGCCTCCGTCACGGCAGCGGCGCTGGCACTCACGCTGATAGGACTATGGATCGGTCCATTGGGAGATTTTCAGACAGGCGTCGTGAATCGCGCGATCGGAGTCGTGACACTCACAGGCATCGGCTTGATATGCCTGCATGTGGATCGAAGAGGCGGCAACTGTTCGAATCTTGTGATGCGCTTGCCGCCGGCCGGCAGCAACTCCATTCGTTCGTCGATGCGATGAACAGCACCGGTGTTGTGTTGTGTGATCTTCGCGGACGTGTGACCGAATGCAATCAGGGCGCCCAACTTCTCACCGGTTATACGAGCGACGATATGGAGGGTCGGCCGCTCTATCGTGTGTTTCCGGGAACGATGCATCCGGTTACTCGTTGGGGACAAATCTATCACTGGGCCCGCCGCAAGGGTCACGTGGCTCGGGAGGAAGTCTTTCGACGACGAGACGGCTCATGGTGTGTAATGCATATGATGGTCAAACCCTTGCAAAACCGATTTAGACGTTTTCACGGATATTCAATAGTAATGCACAACCTCGCCAAGTCCCCCCCGGTGAGAAAAGGAAGCAGTTCGAAGAGTCGACCTGTGAGTTCAGTATTGAGGGATAACAGGGATGTCCTGTTGTATAGGTGTCGCTTTGAGCCGAATCGGACACTGGACTATATCGATGTTAAAAGCGCCCAATTGCTTGATGATCCAGCCGGCGGAGTTCCGTCGGAGCAAGGGCAAGCGCTCGGTGACTGGATCCATCCGCTTGATCGTGAGCCGGCTTGGAATGCCATTGAGGAGGCAGTCCGCGCTCAACGTTCCTACCTCCTGGTGTATCGGCTTGTCGGGGCGGAAGGCAAAGAGAACAGATGGGTATGGGACGAAGGAGAAGCTTTCAAAACCGACGACGGACGCATCGGCTTGGAAGGATTTCTCGCCGGTATTTGATACGACATCCTCTGCCATAGATCCGATCGAGGGGTCTGCCCAGTAGGAGTCTTGCTCCTGGCCCGATAGGTTAATACATAAAAGAGAAAAACGTGCGCAATAGGAATGCCATAAGAGACACACGTCAAACAGCGCGGAAGGTCAAGGCTTACCCTATGGACCATACGATCTCACTCGGAGCGCAGGTGGTGGAAGAGGGTGTCCAGTTTAGAGTCTGGGCTCCTAAAGCCAAACGTGTAGAGGTTCTGTTGGAGAGCGGCCAGACTCAATCGATGAGGAGAGATGATGGACCAGGCTACTTTACCGGAATCGCCTCGGATGCACGTCCGGGCATGACCTATCGCTATCGATTAGACGGAGACAAGGATTTCCCGGACCCTTGTTCACGTTTTCAACCGGAAGGACCTCACGGCCCTTCACAAATTGTCAATCCATCCGCCCATCGCTGGCGAGATCACGATTGGCCCGGTGTCCAGATGGCGGGACAAGTCATCTACGAACTCCATCTCGGCGCCTTCACCGAGGAAGGGACGTTCGACGCCGCCATTCGCGAGTTCGATGCGCTCAAACGTCTCGGGATCACACTGCTGGAAATCATGCCGATCGCTGAATTTCCCGGTCGGTGGAATTGGGGATACGACGGAGTGTGTCTGTTCGCACCATCACATACGTATGGGGACTATGATGCCTTCAAGCGTTTCGTGGACAGCGCCCATGAAAAGGGGCTGGGAGTGATTTTAGACGTGGTCTACAACCATTTTGGACCGGATGGAAACTATTTATCCGTATTCAGCGATGACTATGTCACCGACCGATATCCGAATGAGTGGGGACAAGCCCTCAATTTCGATGGACCAGGGTCGGAGGGCATGCGTGAGTTCGTTGTCCAAAATGCCGGTTATTGGATTGAAGAATTTCATCTTGATGGTCTGAGGATCGACGCGACGCACGCAATCCACGATGCCGGTGATCAACATATCTTGGCGGACCTGTCCGTCGAGGCACGGCGGATTGCGGGACGCCGATCCATCGTCTTAATCGCCGAGAGTGAGGCGCAGGAGATTCGCGCGGTTCGTCCTGTAGAACAGGGTGGGTGGGGTCTTGACGCCATTTGGTGCGATGATTTCCATCATGTCTGCCGCGTTGCTGCGACGGGACGACGTGAAGCCTACTACACGGATTATCTCGGCACGCCGCAAGAGTTGGTGTCTGCCGTGAAGCGAGGATTCTTATACCAGGGCCAGCGATACCACTGGCAGGGCAAGGCGAGAGGAACAATGGTTGGGCAGGAACCAGCGAGCAGTTTTGTCTTTTATATTCAGAATCACGATCAGATCGGCAACAGCTTGATGGGGAACCGCCTCCACATGCTGACCAGCCCCGGTCGATATCGGGCTATGACGGCCTTGTGTCTGCTCGCTCCACAGACTCCCATGTTGTTCATGGGGCAGGAATTTGCCTCTTCGAGCCCATTCTTATTTTTCGTCGATTTTGCGGGACAGGACCTCGGCCCAAAAGTCCGTAAGGGGCGACTAGAGTTCTTAAGCCAGTTTCCCACCTTTGCCTCAGAGGATGCTCAAGTGTCGATGCTGGACCCGAACGATCCCACGGCTTTCGAGCGATCGAAACTGGACTGGAGCGAGCGGCATGAGCACGCGTCGGTTTACCGCCTGCATTGCGATTTGCTACGCCTGCGCCGCGAAGATCTTGTGCTCTCGACGCAGGCGAGAGATTGCCTGGACGGAGCAGTGTTGGGATCGCATGCCTTTGCAATCCGGTATTTCGAAGAGGCGGGGCTCGACCGCCTCCTGATCGTCAATCTGGGCGCCGATCTCCATCTGGTTCCCGCTCCCGAACCGCTGCTGGCGCCGCACCCGGGGGGGTATTGGGATCTGGTGTGGTCCAGCAATCACCCTCAGTATGGGGGCCTCGGTGCGCTGAATCCACTGACGGAAAAGGGGTGGCACATCCCGGCCGAGTCGGCGACGGTGTTTCGCATCGAGCGGAATGGTGCGGCAGTTGCCCGCGAGCGAACCCAATGAGCGAAGACATGGTCGAGTCACCGCCTCTATCGGAACCGGTCGTCACTCTGCCGTGGGAACGAAACGGGGATGTGAATGCATTCTTGTCTCTCGAGTGGCTGGTGACGAACGGATTAGGAGGGTATTCATCGAGCACGGTCATGCAAATTGCGACGCGCCGTTATCATGGAATATTCGTCCCCGGTTTACCTTCGAAGGGACGCACCATGGTCATTCCCAGACTTGACGAACAACTCGATGTCGGCGGAACGACCATTCGGCTGAGCGGAGCGGAGCGCGCAGACGGCAGATTAGACACGGATATCTTCGAACATCTGACGGCGTTTCGTCGAGAATGGCAGACTCCGATATGGAGATTCTCATGTCATGGTCGCGAGGTGCTCAAGCGCATCATCATGCCGTATGGCCAGAATACCGTCTATGTAGAATATCGGCTGCACGCGGGAGAGCCCGTCACGTTGCGACTGCGGCCCTTCGTGACATTTCGTATGCCCGACGCGCCGTTGAGTGAGGCGCGGAAGCCGCCGTTTCTCCTGACCATCATGAGAGAACAGTATGAAATGCCGCTGTGTGAAGGAGTGTCTCCGTTGAAACTGTGCCTGAGGCCGCAAGCAGGCGCATTCGTGGCCGATACCTATATCAGTCGTGAAGTGTCCTATCGGGTGGATCGCGATCGCGGTTCCCCGCACGTCGAGGATTTGGAAAGCCCCGGCTACTTCACCGTGCAGTTGGATCGGGAACATCCGGTGTCTTTTGTGGCCAGCATGGAGCCATGGGAAAACCTCCAGCACAACCCCGATGCCGTATTCGACGCTGAGCAGGCTCGGTTGCTGAAACTCGCATCACAAGCCGAAGCCGCCGACTCCTTTGAAACACAGCTGACCCTTGCAGCGGACCAGTTCATCATCTTTCCCGGTAGTCGCATGGAGGAGCACGCGATGGCGTTGGCCTCCGGCGACGAAGCGCGAACGATCATTGCCGGATACCCCTGGTTCACCGATTGGGGGCGAGACACGATGATCAGCTTGGAGGGGCTCACATTGTGCACCGGGCGGCATCGAGAAGGCCGCGCGATTTTACGCACATTTGGGCATTACATCAAAGATGGTCTTATTCCCAATTTATTCCCGGAAGGTGAGCGCACGGGACTGTACCACACGGCGGACGCCACCTTCTGGTTCTTCCACGCGCTTGATCGGTATTACGAGGTCACGAAAGACCGGGACACGCTGATGGTGCTGTATCCGTCCCTGAAGGGCGTCATCGAACATCATCTTCACGGAACGCGTTTCGGCATCGGTGTCGATACGAAGGACGGTCTTCTGAAGGCCGGCGCGCCGGGCTATGCGTTGACGTGGATGGATGCCAAGGCGGCGGACTGGGTGGTGACGCCGAGGCGAGGCAAGCCGGTGGAGATCCAGGGACTGTGGTACAACGCCGTTCGTTTGATGGGGCAATGGGCTGAAGAGTTGGGAGAAGGATCGGACCGCTGGGATGGATTGGCAAAACAGGCCGAGGAATCTTTCAACGATCGTTTTTGGTATGCATCCGGTGGGTATCTGTACGATATCGTGGACGGTGAAGCGGGCGACGATCCGAGTCTCCGTCCCAATCAAATTCTCACGATGTCTCTGCGATATCCCGTCTTGCGGAAGGACCGATGGGCGCCTGTCCTTGCCGTGGTGCGCGACAAACTCTTGACTCCGTTCGGCTTGCGCAGCCTGGCACCGGGCCATCGCGACTATAAGCCCATGTACTTCGGCGACCTCCGCGCACGGGATGCCGCTTATCATCAAGGCACAGTGTGGGTCTGGCCGATCGGTCATTTCATCGATGCCTCGCTGAAAGTCGGCGTGGATCGATCAGAGTGTCGCCGCGTCCTGGATGCGTTTGATTCCCACTTGGCCGATGACGGGATCGGGACCATCAGTGAAATATTCGATGCCGATCCTCCCTACGCACCACGCGGATGCATCGCACAGGCCTGGAGTGTCGCCGAAGTGTTGCGGGCATACCAGGCCACGAGGGAGGAAGTCATCCAATGACATTCAGCCATGGCAGAGGTAAGACATGAGGGATATCATGCAGACGGTGACTGAGAACAAGATTCGTGAGAGAGGTGACGTGAGTCTATTGCATATACAACGGGCAGGCATGAAGTTCGTGACCATGCCGGCGTCTCAAGATCGAATGATGCAGTCCGCTGCCGACTGGTTTGCGCAGCGGTTGCAAGGATATGACCGGCCGGTGCGGATCCGGTTCTGTGACGGCACGACGGTGGAACCAGAAAATTGCGGTCCACGCTTGACACTCGAGATGAGAACACGCAAGCCCTTAGCGAGCCTGTTTCGCCCACCGTTGGAGTGCTCTCTTGGGGAATCCTACATTTTCGGGGATGTGGATGTCGTGGGAAAGTTTCAGGAGGTGTTCCCGCTCGTGGAGTATCTTCTCGCCCAGAAATGGACAATCTCAGATCGGCTGAGCTTCATGTGGCATCACGCCATCAGCCCGTATTCCCACGAGAAGGGGCTTCCTATCGATCGAACCGGTGCGAGACACAGTCCTGCTCGTGATTTTAACGTCATTCGGTTTCATTATGACCTGCCCCTTGAATTTTACCGACTGTGGTTGGATCGCCGCATGGTCTATTCCTGTGCGTACTTTACGCGGGGTGACGATGAACTGGACGAGGCGCAAGCCGGTAAATTGGACTACATTTGCAGGAAGTTGCGCTTGAAGCCTGGAGACAGAGTGCTTGATGTCGGATGTGGATGGGGCGGGTTCGCACTGTATGCCGCGCAGAACTATGGCGTGTCGGTGGTCGGCATCACGTTGAGCCTCTGCCAAGCTGAGGCAGCTCGCAAGCGGCTTGCGGCGGCCGGTTTGACCAAACAATGCACGATCGGCGTGGCGGACTATCGCGATCTGGCGGACCAGGAGGTGTTCGACAAAATCGTCAGTGTCGGGATGATGGAGCATGTGGGGCGCTCGCAGCTTCACCTGTATTTTCGCCAAGCACACCGCCTGCTGAAGCCAGGAGGAGTCTTTCTGAATCATGGGATTGCAAGCGGTGATGGCGATGGCCGCTTAGGTCCTTTTGCTGATCGATATGTCTTTCCGGATGCGGAAGTGATTCCGCTCCATCAGGTCGTGACAGAGGCCGAAGCACAAGAATGGGAAGTGTGCGACGTTGAGAGTTTACGAGAGCATTATGCTCTGACGTTGGATCATTGGGTGAGACGGTTGGAAAAGGAACATAGGCGAGCGGCGGACCTCGTGGGAGAAACGACGTATAGGGTATGGCAGCTGTATCTGGCTGCGTCCGCCTATCGGTTTCGAAAGGGGCGTCTGAACGTGTACCAAACCTTGTTTGCAAAACCTTCCGATGGCCGATCGGGCCTGCCCCTCACGCGAGAGGATTGGTATGGTCCTTTGGCATCGAGCCAAGCACAGAGGCGCATGTCGGCGGCATCGTCGTAATGTCCGAACCATTCGATTACGTCAGGATGCTCAAAAGCGTAATCCTTTTTCACCCACCCACCCCGAGCTGCTCTTAGCAGCTCTTGCCCGGTGGTACGTTGAGCCTCTGAGCGAGGCGAGAACGCTGCTGGCGGACTTTTTCAGCATCCTGCCAATGCAGATTGTCCTTCGCCAGACAGATTGTCCGAACAGCAGAGAAAGGTTTGGTCGCGAGCCATGCCTTGTCGGCGATGTGCTCAATGTTTTTCAAGGTTGAATAGAGCACGATTTCTTGATGCCGGTGAGAATCGAGAGGGCAAAGTTTATGCAGCTCAGTGTTGAGTCTCGGAAGACGTGACGAGGTGCCAATAGGAAGAAGGGAGGAAGCTATGGAGTTCGTGACCAACATCGACGAGATTCGAAAGCGAGCCCGTCGGCATATTGAAGAAGACCCCGTCACCGAGGGCTCGCGGCGACTGTACTTCAGCGATGAGGAGCCGAGACATGCAGAAGGAGAAAAGGTGAAATCCTGATGGAGCAACCTGATCGATGTACATGCAACGAGGAGGCCGCGATGGCAAAAAAACAGACGAAATCGAATCAAGACCATGATGAAACGACGCAGCAAGAATCCGTCAACGCACTGGAACTCTTGAAAAAAGATCATCGGGAAGTGGAACAGCTGTTTAAATCGTTTGAAGAGGCGGATAGCCGTTCCCGTCAAGGGATCGCGGATGAGGCGATCAAAGCTCTGGAGGTCCATACGAAAATTGAAGAGAGTCTCGTGTACCCGGCGATTCGCGAGGCGACCGGTGAAGAAGACATGATGGATGAGGCGGTGGAGGAGCACCATGTCGTCACATTACTGATCAAAGAGCTTCACAAAATGAAGGCATCGGCTGAGGGGTACAAGGCTAAATTCAAAGTATTGAGCGAGCTTGTGAAGCACCATGTGCAAGAGGAAGAACAGGAGATGTTTCCGCAGGCGGAGCAGACGGATATCGATTGGGGAGAGATTGGGCAAGAAGCGATGAGCATCAAAGAACGAATGATGTCAAAATCCTCCCGAGGTCAACGCCGGGCCGCATAAGCGTCTTACGCGTACAGGCCGTCCTTGCCGACCTGCTCGGGAGGACGGCCTCGCATCCTTTCTCCGGCACGCGGACCCCCTGAAAGCTGTCCAGGTAGGGACAATCGCGCAGCCTTTTTCGAGGCCGACAAAGCTCTTATCCAATCTTCTTCAGGGAGAAGTTCGCGGTCGGTCTGCCTCTTGCACAATGAAATGATGGGAAGTAGACCACGCATCACATGTGTGAGAAGAAAACGACTCTGGAAAGAAAACGAAGGAAAAAGCCGATGACCACGAATCTTTCAGGGAAAGAACAGTACCGTACCAATACGCAGGACTTGGGATGGAACGAAGAACGAGCGGAGTTCGAAGATCATCAAGAAAACATCGGTGACGTGCAGCGGGTGCTATCCGCCATAGCAGGGATGGGCCTCCTCGCTTCCGGGTTGTCTCGACGCAACTGGTCGGGTGTCGTGTTCGTCATGTTAGGAGGAGGACTTCTTTATCGAGCGACAAGCGGCTATTGTCCCGCATTCGGGGTCATGGGTATCGATATGAGTCACAGTAATCAGTCGAGCCGGTCAAGCGATACCAGTTGATTGGGCCGGCGAAAGATACATACAGACCATGCAATGAAAATTCAAAGGTCGGTCGAGATCAATCGTCCAGCGAATGGACTGTATCGGTTTTGGCGGTCATTGGATAATTTGCCCCGTATCATGAACCATCTTGATTCGGTCCAGGTCATCAATGATCGATTGTCCCACTGGGTGGTGAAGGCGCTGCCCGGTATCCCTCAGGTAGAGTGGGATGCCGAAATCATCAACGATGTGAGGAATCAACGCATCGGATGGAGGTCGCTGGAAGGCGCCGGTGTGGACAATGCCGGTTCGGTGAGGTTCCAGCCGACGGGTGGTGGACAGCGGACGTGGTTGACCGTGACGCTGCAGTATAAATCACCGGGCGGTGAGCTCGGCGACGCTGTGGCGAAATGGTTCGGGTCAGATCCGAATACGACGATTGCTAAAGATCTGCAGCGATTCAAAGAAGAGATGGAGACAGGCGTCTTTTCGCAGGCCGGCGGCAAAGAGAAAGCGTAGGCGCTATGCCAAGAGAGCCCGACAGCACATGTGATCGATATGACCTCATCGTGTTGCCGGACGATCATGTGATGGGGGGCGGGGCAGCCTCGATGACAGTGATTACGTATTGCGATTTCGAATGTCCCTACTGCAGAGAGGCCTACTTTATCATCGGTCGATTGCGCACTCGATTCGCCGCTCATGTGCGGTTCGTATACCGGCATTTCCCTCTGGTCAAGAAACACCCGCATGCACAGTTCGCCGCGGAAGCCTCTGAGGCCGCCGCTCTGCAAGACCGCTTCTGGCCCATGCATGATGTGCTGTTCCAAAACCAAGCGCATCTCGAAATAGAAGATCTCTATGTCTATGCTGCGATGGCCGGATTGGATGTCCCGCATTTTAAAGAGGACCTCCATGCAAGAGCCGGAGCATTAAAAATACGACGAGATGTACTGTCCGGTCATCGGTGTGGAGTGCAAGGGACGCCCACTTTCTTTGTGAACAATATGTTGGTGTCGGACAACGAGGAACTGGAGCAAACGGTATCGGGACAAGTAAAGAAGTGATAATTGTGAGTGAAAACGTGCGGAGGTCCTTAATATTATAATCTTAAGTGCCTGGCTGTACGATAGGCTGGATTGAAAGAAGGTTTGTCCTCTAAGAGGACATCTTGTCCGCTGAAACCATTCACAGACGATTTGTACCTGCCGGGATTCCCGGATTCCTTGATGAGCGAAACGGCGTGCAGAGCGTCTACAGTAGAATTACGAGGCCTTCGCGCGTGGCTTCGACGGTTCAGGATCAAGCCGAACTCGGGCCCATGTCTTGCACTAGCCTCGGTTGGCAAGATAGATCCAAACCAACGGCTACTCACATTATCAAAGGAGCATCCCATGTATCGCATGTCATTCGCAGGTCTTTTCATGTTTGTCGCCGTAAGTGTCTCTCCCGCAATGCTTGGAGCGCAACAGAGTGTGCAATCAGATCCCAAAGGAGAACAATTAGATCCGAAGGCAGATACGCAAACGTTCCTCACCATAGCCGCCGAAGAGCAGCAAGTCGCGATCGCTCTCGGTCAACTGGCAGTGCAACGAGCGAAGAACGAGAAGGTAAAGGAATTCGGCTCGAAGATGCTTGAAGAGCACAAGAAAGTTCGTCGGGAGGCGGAACAGCTGGCGTCGAAACATCAGGTGCCGCTATCCGCGAAACTCACTCCAGAGGATAAGAAAAAAGTAGACGAGCTGTCGCAAATGT
>CAWKJK010000047.1:0-60455 GCA_963849655.1 uncultured Nitrospiraceae bacterium | reverse complement strand
TCGTATTGACAGCTCATGGCTTCCGATGCTAGTTTTCACCGCTCTACTTCGTGGCCCGCACGAACCCTTTAGGTTTGTCAAAATAACGAATGTGGATCTGGAACGGTGATTAAGACAACAGTTGCGCGACGTTACGCTCAAGCCCTCTTCGAGCTCCTGGATCAATCGACCATCGAAGTAACACGGGCGACGCTCAAGGGCCTTGGTGAGGCTATCAAGGAATCGGACCAACTCCGCCACGTCGTGACCTCGCCTGCATTTGGGGTGGAAGAGAAGATTGCCGTGTTGACCGCCATCGCGGACAAACTCGGATGCCCTCCGACCGGCAAAGCGTTTCTCGGACAATTGGTGAAGAAAAACCGAGTGGGGTTTCTCCCGGAGATCGCCAGTGCATTCGGGAAACCGCTGATGAATCCAAGGGGACTCAACCGGTGATGGTTTCCTCGGCAACAGTGCTATCCCCCGGTGAGCAAGATCGTATCAAAACGCGCCTGCGTGAAACGCTGAAGCGCGAAGTAGATGTGACGTTTCAGACCGACGCAGGCCACCTCGCAGGTTTGCAGATCCATATCGGCAGCACGGTGGTGGACAGTACCGTCCGAGGTCGCTTGCGCGATTTGCAAGTCGTGTTGACGAGAGAATAAGGAGCAGCCATGCAGATCAGGGCAGAAGAAATCAGTGCGATCATCAAGGAGAAGATCAAAGGCCTCGACCAGCAGGTCGATGTTAAGGAGACCGGCTCTGTCATTCAGGTCGGCGACGGGATTGCCAAGGTCTATGGTCTTGACGGGGCCATGGCCGGCGAGATGCTCGAGTTCCCGGGCGGTCTGTACGGGATTGCGTTGAACCTCGAAGAAGACAACGTCGGCGCCGTGTTGATGGGCGACGATGTGGGGATAGCGATAAACTGGGTGGAGGCAGCCTCACGGCGCTTCCCATCATCGAAACGCAGGCCTTCTTGGCGAGCGCGTCGGTGCAGGTTCCGGACCCGAATGTTCGATCACGGACGGTCAGATCTTACGGTATCCGTCCGGTGATTAACGTCGGCCTGTCGGTCTCCGGGTCGGAGGGGCAATCGCGCAGATCAAGACCATGAAACAGGTGGCCGGTACCCTTCGATTGGATCTTGCCCAGTATGTTCGGGAGATGGCGGCATTCTCCCAGTTCGGCAGCGAACTGGATAGGCAACTCAGACGCAGCTGGCGCGCGGCGTTCGAATGGTGGAATTGCTCAAACAGGGGCAATACAAACCGATGCCGGTCGCCGATCAAGTGCTGTCGATTTACGCCGGCGTTAATGGACACCTCGACGATGTTCCGGTCGACAAAGTGCAACAGTTCGAAGCCGACCTGCTGCACTATGTGCAGCAGCAGCATCCGGAGCTAAAAAAAGAAATCGCGAGCATTGGGAAGATCGATGACAAGGTTTCTGGCAGGCTCAAAGAGATCATCGCGACCTTCAAACAAAAGATGGGATACGGCGCCAAGTAGGTCGGCGAAGAGCGCAGAATTGAGACGACGCAGCCCCGTCCCAACGCCGATAGCAAAGAAATCACATATGCCCAGCTTCAGGTCTCCGCCGGAAAATTGCGGCCTTCAAGAATACACAAAAGATTACCAAGGCCATGAAGATGGTGGCCGCGGCGAAGCTGAAGCGAGCGCAGGACCGTATTTTGGCGGCGCGCCCCTACGCCCTCAAGATGCGAGGTGTGCCGTGCAATCTGAGCCAACGTGTGAATCGATCCTCCCATCCCCTGCTGCAGAAGCGCGAAGGGAAGAAGGTCGAAGTGCTCGTCGTCACCAGCGATCGCGGGCTGTGCGGCGGGTTCAACGGCAACATCGTGCGAAAGAGCTCCGAATTCGTGCGGCAATGCGAAGCGCAGGGACTCACAGGTCAATCTCAGCATCGTCGGCCGCAAAGGCCGTGACTATTTTCGTCGCCGTACCTGGCCGATCAGGCAAGAGTGGACCGGCATCTTCGACAAGCTCACGTTCGAGCATGCCATCGATATCGGCGGCGATCTGACCGACCATTTCGTCAAGGGATACGTTCGACGAACTCTACATCGTCTATAACGAATTCAAGTCGGCCATTCAACAGCGCGTGATCGTCGAGAAGCTGTTCCCCGTCGATGCCGCAGCCGAGTTCGGGGCAGCGCAGGCGGAAGGCGACGACCGGCGGCAGTTACCTCTATGAGCCGGACGAAGCCGAACTCTTGAACGTATTTGTTCCGAAACATTTCCAAACGCAGACGTTCCGCATTCTGCTGGAATCAGCGGCAGCCGAACATGGCGCCCGCATGGCGGCGATGGACGGCGCGACCCGCAATGCAGGACAACTGATCAAGAAAGTGACCTTGCATTACAACAAGACCCGGCAGGCCGCCATTACCAAAGAACTGATGGACATCGTCGGCGGAGCCGAAGCGCTGAAATAGATTGGACGTGCTGAGTTCTGAGTGAGAACGCCGCCTAAACCTCAGAACTCATGGCTCAGCATTCAGAACTTGCGAGAGAAGGAGCGTTATGAGCACAGGAAAAGTCATTCAGGTCATCGGACCGGTGGTCGACGTGGAGTTTCCTCCCGGACAACTGCCGAACATTTACAACGCCCTCAAAGTGACCCAGGAAGAGAATAAGGCTGTCGGCACACCGGCCGTCAGTATCACCCTTGAAGTCGCCTTGCACCTCGGTGAAAACCGAGTCCGCGGCATCGCGATGTCCACGACCGACGGTCTCACGCGGGGGATGGATGTCAACGATACAGGCGCGCCGATTTCCGTGCCGGTCGGCCGCGAGACATTGGGGCGACTGATCAACGTGTTGGGCGAACCGGTCGACGAGATGGGCCCGATCAAGACGACAAAGACCTATCCCATTCACCGGCCTGCGCCAAGCCTCGAAGATCAGGACACCAAGACCGAAGTCCTCGAAACCGGCATCAAGGTCGTCGATCTGCTCGAGCCGTACAGCAAGGGCGGCAAGGTCGGCCTCTTCGGTGGCGCCGGAGTCGGCAAGACCGTCATCATCATGGAACTCATCAACAACATCGCCTTGCACCACGGCGGTTTTTCGGTATTCGCCGGCGTCGGTGAGCGGACTCGTGAAGGCAACGACCTCTGGCACGAAATGCAGGAGTCGAAGGTCATCGATCCCAAGGACTTCACCAAGTCGAAAGTCGCGCTGGTCTATGGCCAGATGAACGAGCCGCCCGGCGCGCGTCTTCGCGTCGCGTTGACCGGACTGGCCGTCGCGGAATATTTCCGCGACGAAGAGAATCAGGACGTGCTGCTCTTCGTGGACAATATCTTCCGGTTGACTCACGGAAACTCGCTGAGTAAACCGGAAAATATTGTCCACGAAGAGCAATACGTCCTGATTCTCTTCGTCGCGGAAATATTCCGCGACCGTGAGGCCGGTCAGTCCCACGCGAAGTCGAGCGCCGGGCGGCTCATTCATCTGGCCATAGACCAACGCGGCTTTGGACTTGGTGAAATCGTCCGGATCGATGACCTTCGACTCCTGCATTTCGTGCCACAGGTCGTTCCCTTCTCTGGTGCGTTCGCCGACGCCGGCGAATACGGAAAACCCACCGTGGTGCAACGCGATGTTATTGATGAGCTCCATGATGATGACGGTCTTACCGACTCCGGCACCGCCGAACAGTCCGACCTTGCCACCCTTACTATACGGTTCGAGTAAATCGACGACTTTGATACCGGTTTCCAGCACCTCAGTCTTGGTTTCCTGGTCTTCCAGCTTCGGAGCAGGGCGGTGAATAGGATACGTTTTTTTTGCCTGGATCGGGCCCCGTTCATCGACCGGTTCGCCGAGCACGTTGATGAGGCGGCCGAGGGTTTCGCGTCCGACCGGCACTGAGATCGGGGCTCCGGTATCCTGCACATCCATTCCTCGCGTCAACCCGTCGGTCGTGGACATGGCGATGCTGCGGACTCGGTTTTCGCCCAGGTGCGAAGCAACTTCAAGGGTGATTCTAATGGCAGGTGTACCCGCCGCCTTGTTCTCTTCCTGCGTTACCTTGATCGCATTGTAGATGTTGGGTAGCCGGCCGGGAGGAAATTCCACGTCCACGACCGGTCCGATGACTTGAATGACCTTGCCTGTACTCACTGTAGGACTCCTTCCTTTTCCATCCCCTCACCTCATGCTAGCGGGTGGCGCCTGATTAGATGCCCGATCACCCGAAGCGGGGTTTCCACACTGGGCGGGGTGCGAGGATGAGCGGGTGCCGGTCAACGACAGGACCCGCTCGCATCTATTTCAACGCTTCGGCACCGCCGACGATATCCATGAGTTCTTTCGTAATCGCAGCCTGTCTGGTCTTGTTGTAGTAGAGCGTTACTTTCTTGATGAGCTGACCGGCGTTGCGCGTCGCCCCATCCATGGCGGCCATACGGGCACCGTGTTCGGCGGCCGCCGACTCCAGCAGAATCCGGTAGGCCTGCACTTGAAAGTGCTTCGGCACCAGTGCATTCAACAGTTCCGCCTCATCCGGCTCGTACAAGTAACTGCCGCTGGTCGTTCCTTCCATTTGCGCAGCGCCGAACTCCACCTGGGCATCGACGGGGAAGAGTTTTTCGACGATCACGCGCTGCTGAATGGCGGATTTAAATTCGTTGTACACGACGTACAGCTCGTCGAACGTACCCTTGACGAAGTGATCCGTAAGGTCGCCGCCGATGTCGATGGCATGCTCGAAACTGAGTTTATCGAAGATGCCGGTCCACTCTTGACGGATCGGCCAACTGCGCCGCCTAAAATAGTCGCGCCCTTTGCGGCCGATGATGCTCAGATTCACCTGCAAGCCGCGAGATTCGCACTGTCGGACGAATTCGGAACTCTTACGGACGATGTTGCCGTTAAAGCCGCCGCACAACCCGCGATCGCTCGTGACGACGAGCACCTCGATCTTTTTTCCTTCGCGTTTCTGCAGAAGCGGATGGGAAGAGCGGTTCACACGCCGACTCAGATTGCTCAGAACCCCGCGCATCTTATGGGCATAGGGACGCGCGGAAAGGATGCGGTCCTGGGAGCGCTTGAGCTTCGCCGCGGCCACCATCTTCATGGCCTTGGTGATCTTTTGGGTATTCTTGAAGGCCGCTATCTTACGGCGCAATGATTGAAGGCTTGGCATTGTATTCCATCAAGGCTAAGGGCTGAGATGGCAAACCGGGGCCCCCTGCCGTCCGTCTCAGTCCTGAATCCGCGATGCTCAGTCCTGAGCTTACGCTTTCGCTCCGTATCCCATCTTCTGCTTGAAGGTCGTGATGATCTCTTTCAGGCTGGCCACCGACCTTGTCGTCGATCTTCCCGATGGTCGCGACTTCCTTCTTCAGATCCGGATGGTTCTGCTGCGACGTAGTGGAGCAGGTCGCGCCTCGAACTGCTGCACCTTGTCGACCGGCACATCGTCGAGAAATCCGTTGACACCGGCGTAGATCGACAGAACCTGATCGGCGACCGGCATCGGCTTGTACTGCCCCTGTTTGAGCAATTCCACCATGCGCACACCGCGCGCCAGCTGCATCTGCGTGGCCTTGTCCAGTTCGCTGCCGAACTGGGAGAACGCCGCCATCTCCCGGTATTGGGCGAGATCCAACCGAAGGGTACCGGCCACCTGTTTCATGGTCTTGATCTGCGCCGATCCGCCGACGCGGGAGACCGACAGGCCGACGTTAATCGCCGGACGAATACCGGAGTAGAACAGATCGCTCCCGAGATAGATCTGACCGTCCGTGATCGAAATGACGTTGGTCGGAATGTAGGCGGACACGTCGCCGGCTTGCGTTTCGATGATGGGCAGCGCCGTGAGGCTGCCGCCGCCGAGCTTGTCGCTCAGTTTGGCCGCGCGCTCCAACAACCGGGAGTGCAGATAGAAGACATCGCCCGGATAGGCTTCGCGACCCGGCGGACGGCGGAGCAACAGAGAAAGCTGGCGATAGGCGACGGCGTGTTTGGACAGATCGTCGTAGACGATCAAGCGCATGCTTACCGTTATCGCGGAAATACTCACCGATGGCGGCGCCGGAGAAGGGCGCCAGGAACTGCATCGGCGCCGGATCGCTGGCGGTGGCCGCGACCACCATGCTGTATTCCATCGCGTGGTTCTCTTCGAGCGTCTTGACGACGCGTGCGACGGTCGAACGCTTCTGGCCGATAGCGACATAGATACAGAAGACGTTCGAGGCCCTTTTGATTGATGATCGTATCGACGGCAATGGCGGTCTTGCCGGTCTGCCGGTCGCCGATGATCAACTCACGCTGGCCGCGGCCGATGGGGATCATGGCGTCGATGGCCTTGATGCCGGTCTGCAGGGGCTCGCGTACCGACTGACGTGTATTCACGCCGGGCGCGACGACCTCGATGCGGGACGAAAGTGCTGCGACTTGATCGGGCCCTTGCCGTCGATCGGCTGGCCGATCGCGTTCACCACACGACCGATCAAGGCTTCGCCGACCGGAATTTCTGCAATACGTCCCGTGCGCTTGACCGGATCGCCTTCTTTGACGCCGACGTCGTCGCCCATGAACACGGCGCCGACGTTGTCTTCTTCGAGGTTCAGCGCGATACCGTAGAGACCGCCGGGGAATTCGAGCATCTCGCCGGCCATGGCGCCGTCGAGGCCATAGACCTTGGCAATTCCGTCTCCGACCTGGATGACGGAGCCCGTCTCCTTGACATCGACCTGTTTGTCGAAGCCTTTGATCTTTTCTTTGATAATCGAACTGATTTCTTCTGCCTTGATCTGCATGGCTACTCCTTATCTCGCGTCAACACACTCTGCATCGCTGTAACCGACCCAGGACGGTGCTGTCGACCACCGTGCTGCCGAGGTGGATCTGCAAGCCGGCGAGATGACCGGCATCCGTCTGAAACGTGACATCGACTTGGCGCTTGAGTATTGTCGCGCAAGCGAGTCGCTGATTCGATCTTGTTCGCCGGTGGAAGAGCCGTCGCGGAGGAGACCGTCACCGGCTGCGTCCGTTTTAATTGCATCGACCAACTTGCCGAAGGCGTCGGCGATTTCCGGAAGAAAGCCGACCCGATTCTTCTTCACCAACTGTCCCAGAAAGGCTTTGCCGATCGGAGGACACCCTAGCGCGATCGCGATTGCGGTCAGGACGGCGATTTTGTCCTCGACGCCGAAACGCAGGAGAGGCCACCACGTGGCGAAGCTGACCGACTCCTTGATGGCCTGACCGAGGCCCGTTAAGCATCCCCCGTGTGGCTTCGATGGCTGATTGATCGAGTAGCTCGAAGAGCGCCTGTGCATAACGTCGCGCCACTGCTGTCTTAATCACCGTTCCAAATCCACGTGCGTTATTTAGGCAAACCTAAAGGGTTCGTGCGAGGCACGAAGTAGAGCGCGGAAAGTTAGCATTGGGACCTAGGAGCTGTCAATACGATACGATCGCGGTCGAGCGAGATGCTCGTCAACGACGGCCCTGCGTCTGGTACCCCGCTGCTGGCGCTTAGGGACTTGCCTTACCCCAACTTCTCCGGTAGTGCGCCGCCACCTTCATCCGATTGCCGCACATCTGCATGCTGCACCAGTTGCGTGTGTGATTCTTGGTTGTATCTAAAAAATAAAGAATACAGGCGGCATTGGCGCATTTCTTGATCAAACACAAACGGCCGGAGCTGAGTAGGTCGCTCGCCGATTCCAAGAGAGGAGCCAAGAATTCTATCTGATGTGTCGCCGTGGAATGGAACCGCTGCTTAATGCCCTCCTTGGTCCGAACAAGCAGGGTGTGGCCGGGACGCTGAGCCAGCAACTGATTCGTGGCGTCGATGGCCGAATCGGGCACAGCTTTGCCCGCTGCGACCCGTTCGACAACGATTCGGAGCGTCGCCCGTAAGGTCTTCGCCCGCTCAAGCAAGGACGCGGCTTCTTCGTTGTGCAGGTGAACCTTGGTGATCTTGGCCTGGGACGCCGTAAGAAGTTTTGCCTGTCTCAGCCATAACGAGAGGTCATCAACGCTCTCTAGAAGATCTCTCGGTTCTCCTTTCACTATCAGCTGGGTATTGATCACAATCCAGACAAGGATGGTTGCCCACAAACAGAAACCTTTGTATTTCCTTCTTCATCGGTTCGCTTGCCTCCGTTTATAGATAACCTACAAAGAGCCTGTTGACGAGCTTCAGCTATACGTTGATATAACCCTCTAAAGTGTATTTAGAGAGTTAGCTATTGGCTCGCGATGTGGTGCAAGGCCTCGCACGGCGATGTGACGGAGGATGAGACGATGGCGATGAGATATTTAGATCTGGCGATGACGGAATCGGTACGCTGTGCACAGAAACAATATTATGGCCGGTCGGCAAAAATCACCGACGCGCCGGTATGCGATCCACTCAGCAGCGCGGAGGTCGAGTTTATCGCGGCAAGAGATAGTTTCTATCTAGGCACGGTAAGCGAAACCGGATGGCCCTATATCCAACATCGTGGCGGGCCGAGAGGATTTTTGCGCGTCCTCAATCCGACAACCCTGGCGTTTGCCGATTACCGAGGCAATCGGCAACTCGTAACCACGGGCAATCTCTCGGTGAACAACCGGGTTTCGTTGTTCCTCATGGATTATCAGCATCGTGAGCGGCTGAAAATTCTTGGCCATGCTCAGGTCGAAGATGCACGGTCCCATCCGGAACTCGTTGGGCAGCTCGCTGACCCAACGATGCGGTCAGCAGTGGAGCGGCTGGTCTTCATCGACGTTGTGTCATTCGATTGGAATTGCTCAAAATATATCACGCCACGATATTCGGCAGAAGAAGTCGAAGGGTATGCTGGTCTGCTGAAGAAGCGCATCGCCGAACTGGAGGCCGAGTTGCATGCTGCAACAACGGCGTCAGGGTTCTCCACAACCTGACATGAAGTCGTATTCTATGATTGCCGCACCCGCATGAGGATCTTATGTCGCCGGATCACAACAGCCGCCCCCCTTTTCCACCTTTCACTCAGGAAACTGCCGTACAAAAAGTACGCATGGCAGAGGATGCTTGGAATGAGCGCGATCCCGAGAGAGTGTCATTGGCCTACACCGTCGACTGTGTATGGCGAAACCGTTCGGAATTCCTGTCGGGACGAGAAGCGATCGTCGAATTTCTGCGGCGCAAATGGGAGAAGGAGCTGGATTACCGCCTCATCAAGGAACTATGGGCGTTCCATGGAAGCCGTATCGCCGTGCGCTTCGCCTACGAGTGGCACGATGATTCTGGAAATTGGTTTCGATCCTATGGCAACGAAAACTGGGAGTTCGACGGAGACGGCCTTCTGTGTCGGCGTATCGCGAGTATCAACGATCTTCCCATCAAGGAATTGGAGCGAAAGTACCACTGGGCTCTAGGCCGACGACCAGACGAGTACCCCTCTCTTTCGGATCTCGGCTTCTAACAGGCTGCTGAAAAACCCTCCGTTCATCCTTCGAGAGCCTCAGGACGAACGGAGTGGCCATTGAATATATTGAGGTTTCCCGTTCGTGCTGCCTGCTAAGATCCCCGGGAGATCAACTGAGCATGACAAGGATTGTGATGGCTGAAATGGAGCTGGAGAGGGCCATGCGCTGCGTCGGGGCTCTTCCTCTAAATAGAAGAGCCCCAACGATACCAGGCTACCGAAAACCCGTGCTCGTCCGTTACTTAACGATGACTTCAACCCGTCGATTCTTGGCTCGGCCCTCCGCCGTTTTATTGCTGGCGATCGGATCACTTTCGCCATGACCGGCAGCCGTGAGGTTGGCCACACCACCCTCTTGCAGGGCTTGGGCTGCGCCATTCGCACGTGCATCAGACAGTTCCTTATTCGACGGATACTTCTTCTGCAACGCTCCCTTGATCGGCACGTTGTCAGTGTACCCTGCGACGTGCACCTGCTTTTCCGGAAAGTCTTTGAGGACGACGCCCACCCGTTGCAGCGCGTCCGCTCCGGCAGGCTTCAGTTGAGCTTCTCCTGAGCCGAAGAGATAGCTGGAAGCCAAGTTGATGAGCAGATGCTCGCTGGTTAAATTGACCGTAATGTCACCCTTGTTGATCTCAGGACGAAGGGCCCGGATCAACCCGCGCTGCGCTTCTTGCAACTTCGCCGTTTCTGCGGACAAGTCGCCTCGAAGACCGGCGAGTTCTTTGTCGCGGTCGGCGAGTTGCGCCTCAAGATCCGCGTTGCGTTGCCTTGCCGCCGCTAATTGCGCCTCCGACTCTGCCGCCAGCCGGTCATGATCTTCAATGTGTTGCCTCGCCGCGGCCAATTCCGCTGCGAGCCGATCCTTCTCACTCTGTGCCGCCGAAAGCTGACCCGAGAGGGCGGCAGTGTCAGCGGAACCGGACCGAAGTTCGGCTAGCTCTCGATCCCGGTCGGCAAGCTGCCTCTCCAATTCGTTCACACGGCTGCTGAGATCTCCATTTTCTTTTCGTGCTGCTTCCAGTTCGTCGGCCAGCCGTTGGCGGTCTTGCTGTAGAGCCGCCAGACGGTCCGCCATTTCTTTCGTTGCATCTGGCGCTGCTGCCTTGGCCGTGGTTGGGCACCCACTCCCTAGATAATAGCCATACCATCGGTCGATGCATACGGTCGGCTGCTTGATATACGTATTGGGATGCTGCTTGAGTGATGATGAACAACCCGTCAGCACGACGAGGCCGATCATAACTATCGCGGTCGTGAGCGTTCGCATGGTGATCTCCTTCTCCTTAGGACGAGGAATATAGGCCTCGCCGCCTTCTTGTTCCGGTTCTCGCCGTCGCATTATTGACGGCCCTTGAGCAGATCCCGGATCTCCATCAATAATTTCTCCTCGTTGGTCGGCCCTGGCGGAGGAGGCGGTGGGGGTGGAGGCGCTTGATTCTTGAATCTGTTGACTTGCTTGACCAAGAGAAAAATCACAAACGCAATAATAAGAAAATCAAATACACTTTGCAGGAAAACTCCGTAATTGAGCGTCGGAGCCCCCGCTGCCTTCGCTGCCACTAAGGACGGATGGGATGTCTCGGACAAGTTGATGAACAGACTGGAGAAATCCACTTTCCCCATCAGCAACCCAAGAGGCGGCATGAGGACGTCGCTGACGAGCGACGAGACGATCTTGCCGAACGCTCCTCCTATGATGACGCCGATCGCCATATCCAGGACGTTCCCCTTCATGGCGAATTCTTTAAATTCCTTCAGCATGTGATCCCTCCTCTCAAGATTGAACGCCTGCTGCAAGCCTATCGCGTGAGGGTGGTGTCGAACGCATAACCCAGTATAAGCAAGTACAGATTGTCGGTATTGGTCCTGCCGACGGGCGGCCGATGGTTGTGCGCGTGGTCACCTGGAACCCGCTCGTCAGACCATTCAAGATCTTGAAGTGCAACCCATTATTCATCGTGAAATAGAACTCAGAGAAGTTTTGGAGCGATGGGAACATCTCGTCATTGTGGTACAGATCGATCTTGCCATCGAACAGCGGCCAATCCCATTTCATGGCCACGCGCCCGCGAAAACTGATCTGATCCGGAAGAGGGGAAATGAAATCTTCATTGAAATACGCCGGGCCGGCTTCGATGTAAAAGGTCATATCTTTTAAAATGCCGGTGAAGTCTCCACGCTCGATCCATTGGTACCCCCGGCCCGCTGGCGATCGAGGTTCGCAACTTCATATCTTGAAAGCGATCGTTTTCCAGGTACACTGACTCAAACCAGAAGAACCGTTTAGTGATAAAATGATCCAACTTGATGGTTCCTCAAGCATTCCGAGTGATGAGGCTGCCGGCATTGTCGCCATAGACGTACCGACCTTGTATGGTCAACCGGTTTTGTTCACTCCGAGCCACAAGGTCTCCCACCATGCTGATGCTCCGAAGATGACTGTTTCCTGTTGCTTGTGAGTAGCTGGCATTCAAACTACCGCCCCCCTTCGTATGGCTAAATACTTGTATGATGATCTGACGTAGGGGTATACCGTGTTTGCACTTCTGCTGCAACACTTAACGTCCGGCGACGGGCAAAACACATGCCTTCTTATCCGATCAGGAGGTCGTAAACCAGAAAACGGACGGGGTTTTGCTGAAGCGGCAAGAATCCCTCGGATGTCAGTTGTGTGGAGTATCGTGTCAGCGTGGCAGAGATGAATGGCTGGAATCCGATTCTCTCGCGCGTTCGACATGGCACATGATGACTTCGTACAGTTCCTCGACCGCAGCTTCTTTGGTCAGCAGGAGCGAGGCACCGGCGCGCTTCATCGCCTCTTCATTCTCCTTGGCGGCGTTCACCGAGAGTCCAATCACGAACGTCTCCGGATAGCGCGACTTGATGTACTCCGTGGCCTCAATGCCGTTCATCTTCGGCATGCTGATGTCCATCACGACGATAGCGGGCCGCAGTTGCTCAACCATCTGGATCGCTTCCTCGCCGTTCCCGGCTTCGCCGACCAATTCCACATCGGCATAGGCATCCAGCACGGATCGTAAGCCCTGCCGGACCATGATGTGGTCATCCACCAACAACACACGAACCCGTGAAGCAGGGGGTGGCAAGGTTGAGACTAAGGTTGAGGAAAAACTTTTCTCCGCCTCAGCCTGAACCTTGACCTCAACCTCGCCGGTCACGGCCAGCGGCAAGACCAGCGTCGCCGTGGTGCCCTTGCCCGGAGCCGACTCGATCTGGAACGAGCCTCCCAGCCCCCGCATGCGCTCCCGGATACTGAAGAGACCGAATTTAGACGAGATGCCTCCACCAGGTGTCCCCGCAGCAGCAGCAGCAGCAGCAGCAGCAGCAGCAAGATCAAAGCCCGCGCCCTCATCGCGCACGTCGATTCGTAGTCGGCCATCGCGTTGTTCCATCAGGACAGTAGCTTTACCGGTGCCCGCATGTTTTGAGGAATTGATCAGGAGCTCCCGCACGGATTGAAACAATAAGATGACTTGGTCTTCCGGCAATTTCAGGCCGGCATCGGCCGGCACGATCACCGTGACGGTCTGATGGTGTTTCTGCATATAGGTGCCGAGCCATTGAAGTGCCGCCGCCAACCCATGATCGCGCAGAACGGTCGGGCTCAAGTCGGAGACGAGGGTGCGCGTATAGGTCAACGAGTCCGAGAAGATGTCGTCCACCTTTTTGAGGATCTGTTCAACGGCCGGCATGCCGGCCGCTACGCGCTTCCCCTGGCCAATGGTGAGTCTGCCCAACACCAGCATCTGTTGCAGATGGTCGTGCAGCTCAGTCGCCAATCGTTTGCGTTCTCGCTGCTCAGCAAGATTCAGTTCCGTGGCCAGCGTGCGGAGACGATCTTCCGACTGTGCGAGTTCATACGTGCGTTCAAAGACGCGCTGCTCCAATTCAGCGGCAAACTGTGCCAGCCGCTCCTCAGCCTGCTGACGCTCGGTGACGTCCTCGATGACGAGCACGACGCGCGCCGGCGTGTCCGGCTCGTTATCCATTCGGCGAGCGTTCAGAAGCATGGTGCGGCGACCGATGGATTCGAATTCGTGCGTGACCTCGAAATTTTTGAACACCGTGTATTGCGGCAGAATGTTTTCGAGCAGTTCGCGCAGCTGGGGAATGTTCGCACTGGCTGTTGCCCAATTCATACACAAGACGGCCTTGGGTTTCGGCAGTATCGACCTGGAACGTTTCATAGAACGCTTCGTTGGCCGTGTTCACGCGCAAATCTTTTTCCAATATCAGCAGCGGCACGGGCGAGGTGCGGAGCGTGGCCTCGGCATACTCACGCGCGCGCGTTGTCTCTTGTTCGCTCTCGCGCAACGTTTTCTCGGCCTGTTTGCGCTGACGGTAATGTCGCGGGCAATTTTCGATGCTCCGATGATGTTCCCGGTTTCGTCCAGAATGGGGGAAATGGTGAGTGAAATGTCAATGTCTTTCCCGTCTTTCCGCCGCCGCACGGTTTCGTAATGGGCCACTGTTTCACCGCGCCTGATGCTCGCAAGGATCTTCGGCTCTTCGTCAACACGCTGCGGAGGAATCAGCATCATGATTGATCGACCAATGGTTTCCGCCGCCGCATACCCGAAGATCTTTTCGGCACCCTTATTCCAACTCGTGATGATCCCCTGCAAATTCTTGCTGATGATGGCGTCGTCCGACGATGCGACGATAGCCGCCAGACGCGCCCTCGCTTCCTCGGCCCGTTTGCGCTCGGTGATGTCCTGGAAAAGTGTCGAGACACCTCCATCCGCGGTCGGATAGTGCCGCGCCGCAATCGCAGCGATCCCATGACGTATAGAAGTTTTCAGCTTCCGTCGGCACGCGCTCCGCTAGGGTGCGCTGGAGGGCGCGGGCGGCCGGCAGCTCTCGCGCATCAGAAAACACGCCGAACACTGGTTCGCCGATGAGCGTGCTCTGCGTCGATGCCTTGCTCTGCAAACATGTCGCGCGCGGCGCGGTTGAAATATGTGAAGCGGCCGGCGGCATCGATGACGTGACAGCCGTCTGTCAGACTCTCCAAAATGTTCGTGACGCGCTGCTCGGCTTCTCGTCGAACGCGCGCCATCTCCAGATGCGCTTGCACCCGCGCCAGCAATTCGCGGGCGCTGAAGGGCTTGATGAGATAGTCGTCGGCGCCCTGCTCCAATCCTTCCACGCGGGACTCTTCGCCGGCGCGAGCGGAAAGCAGAATGACCGGAATGGTCTTGGTCGCAGGATCGTCGCGCAACGCGCGGAGCAAGCCAAAACCGTCCAGCAGCGGCATCATGACATCGGTCAGAACCACATCCGGCGGGTCGGCGCGCACTGCCTCTAAAGCGGCTTGCCCATCGGCGACCGCCTGCACCTCGAAGCGGCTACGCAGCAACCGGCTCACGTACTCCCGCATATCGGCATTGTCGTCGGCGAGCAGGACGCGGGGACGGGAGTGCTCGAGTGCTGAGTCCTGAGTGTTGAGTGTCCGACCCGGAACCAGTCTGATCTGACAACTCAGCACTGTTGTCGTCCGGCAACCAACGCGTCGCTTCCTCCACGAAAGGCATGACACCCAACGCCGTCGATGTCTTGTTCCGAGTGGCGCCGATGTGTTTGTGCGGCAGATGACTTTTTCCCAGAGGAATGAACACCGGAACGCGCTTCCCTTGCCATACCGGCTATCGACGGAGACAGAGCCGCCATGGAGCCGCGCCAGTTCTTGAACGAGGGAGAGCCCGATGCCCGTGCCTTCATACGTGCGGCCTTGTGAGCCGGCGACGCGATGGAACCGCTCGAAGATCTTGCCGAGTTGGTCCTCCGGAATGCCGGTTCCGGTATCACGGATGGACAGTTCCACATGTTTTCCGCTGGGGCGCAGCGCCACTTCGATCTCGCCGTCGAACGTAAATTTGAAGGCGTTGGACAACAGATTCAGGACGATCTTTTCCCACATGTCGCGATCCACAAACACGGGCTCAGGCAAGGGAGGGCAATCGACAATCAGGGAGAGGCCGGCCTTCTCGATGGCGGAGCGGAAGACGCTCGCCAGGTCGGCCGTGAGAGCGGCCAGGTCCGTCTCTTCATACAGGGCCTGTGTCCGGCCGGCCTCCATGCGGGAAAAGTCCAGCAGCGTGTTGACCAGTTTGAGCAGACGCAGTCCGTTGCGATGGACCACATCGACCTGTTGATACTGCGCGACGTCGAGCGAAGACGTTGAGCGGCCAAACTGCGCTTTCAATTCTTCCAGCGGACCGAGCATCAGCGTGAGGGGCGTGCGCAACTCATGGCTGACGTTCGAGAAGAAGGCGGTCTTGGCACGGTCCAGCTCGGCCAGCGCTTCGGCTCGTTTGCGCTCTTCTTCATACCTCTGTGCATTCGCGAGGCTCGCCGCAATCTGGCCCGCAACCAAATCAACAAACCGTTGATACCGATCGTCGAAGAGCCGGAACGGATTCAGTCCCGCGATCAGGACACCGACTTTCCCGGTCTTATCGGACGGCACAATCGGCACGACGACGGCCTGATGAGGAGGCTGTTCCAGGCGCCCGTCGGCAGATGGTCGAACAGCCGCGTGAGATCCGAAATGACTGAAGGCTTTTGCGTGCGGATGACCTCTACCAACGGCCACACAGCGGCCGCATCCAAGGCATACCCGGCAGCCGCCTTATGCTTCGGTTCGATCCCGCTCGTGGCGGCCAGCACAAATCTGTTCGGCGCCTGTTCGGACAGATACATCAGCGCGAACGGAAAATCATGCCGATCGTTTTGTAACGACACCACGCTCAGCCTGCATGCGTCATCGAATGTCCGCGCATTCGCTGTCCTTGCCGCCACATCTTTCAGCAGGGCTAACTGCCGTTCTCCGATCACACGATCCGTGTCGTCTGTATTGGCGCAAAAAATGCCGCCCACGCCGCCACAATCGTCTGGGATAGGGCTATACGAAAAGGTGTAATAGGTTTCTTCCGGATACCCATTTCGCTCCATGATGAGGAGTTGCGATTCCACATAGGTGCCCTCGATGCCACCCATGGCGGTTTCCAGCATCGGCTCGATCTCAGGCCAAATCTCTCGCCACACCATGGAGGCAGGTTGCCCCAGCGCGACAGGATGTTTTCCACGGACGATCGCTTTGTAGGGATCGTTATAGAGCTTGATGAGCTGCTCTCCCCAGCCGATCCAAATAGGCTGGCGCGAGGTAAGCATGATGCGGACAGCGGTCTTGAGACTCTGCGGCCACCGATCAACCGGCCCAAGCGGCGTCTTTGACCAGTCTTTCGAACGGATCAGCGCACCCATCTCACCGCCGCCCGAGAGGAACGCCAGGTTGGATGCCGGCTTTTTAGGGCCTTCCTTCAGTCGATCGAATAATGGCTGGTGATTCACGTAACGTCTCGGCGAGTCTCTACCGCCACACGACCGATGGATAAATGCTAGTGATGGATTTAACTGATGCTAGCAGTAAAGCACGAGAGCGCGGTTATAAACTAGGGGTATCCCTAAGTGCGACCTCTCTATCGAGAATCATCCATTCACAAGATGAACGTCGTGACGGGAGGACGGCAGCTCAATACCATGCGTCCGGAATCGTTCGAGAATCGACTTATTCAACTCTGCTTGTGTCACGCTGTAGTCGGCCACGGCCGTCCAGGGTTCCACGGCGATTGAGGCAGACGATTCACCGAGGGATGACACCCCTAGGAAGGGAACAGGGTCTTTCAAGACCAATGGATGCTGCTGGAGAACGGCCTGCACGTGCGCGAGCGCATCGTCGATATTGGCCCGGTGGGACACAGGAAAGGACAAGTGCAATTGGCGGATCACGCCGAAATTGTGCAATATTTCCCCGACGATTTTCCGATTAGGGATGAGGACGCGGGATCGATCCGCATGCATCAGCGTCGTGGTGAAGATGTCGATCACCACGACATCGCCGTGAACCCCGAGCAACGAAATATGTTCGCCGACTTTATAGGGCTTGCTGAAGATAATCGAGAGCCCGGCCATCACGTTGCTTAACACACCTTGCAAAGCCAAACCGATCCCCACGCCGGCCACTCCGACGCCGGCGAGCAGCGGCGCGATGGGTACACCGAGCGTTTGAAGGGCAATCATCACGGTAAAGAGCATCACCACGATTTTGACGATCCGAACCAAGAGCAGACGCACCGGCGGCTCAAGGGTCTGCCGTTCGAGCGCCTGTTGGGCAAAATTCCCAGCGCCGCGAGACGCCATGATACCGGCGCTGAAGATGCCGATGGCGACCGCCGCTTGCAAGCCGTACTGCACGGCATATTGAGTGAGCGTATCGACGACATTCATAGGGACTGACTCCTTACGAGACCGCAGCCGGCGGGAGTTACCATGAGTCTGCTAGCGACCGAAGAGTCCTTTCAGAAGCTCTTCCCCCTCTTTCTTCAAATCCTTCGGTTTCTTTGTGCCTTTGAGCAATCCACCGACGGCTTCTTCCACTTTCCTCTTCACCTGTTCTTGCACTTTTCCGCTTATTCCCTTCAAATCAACTCCGTACGCCGGCGCTTGAGCAGTTCCGGTAATGGTGAGCGGGAGATTCAATCGGCCCTCTTTCAGCGCGATCTTCATGACAGGCGACGCCCCGGCGATCTTCTGGCTCAGATCCTGTGACAAGTTGAGATTCACGAGGAGATTCAACCGCTGATCAAATCCGATTGTACCGCCGCCGGTGGCCTGGAAATCATGGCTGTCCATCAACAGACGCTGTACGTTGATGATCCCCTGCTTAATGGCGAGATCCGTTTCGATCGTAGAAAATGCGGTCGCTTTGGCATTGTCGAGCGAAATACCGGCTACCTTGAGTGCCGAGAGCACTTCCTGCAGAAGATTCACCCCTTCAATCTTCCCATCCTTCACCATCATGTGCCCTGTTCCCTCCAATGCCTTTGTCAAATCCGACATGGAGAATCCTATGCCTTGCAGCGAAAGATCGGCCCCGGCTGTTCCGCTGATGGAAACCGGCGTCTCGGCGACGGTATCGAGCGCCGGACCGAGTTGCACTCCTTGAACCGTGACAGCACCCTTGAAAGGCGGCGTTTCGGACCCGGCGATCAGTTTGCCCTGCCCCTTTATTTGGCCGTCGAACAGTTGGAACGACAAGGTGTTCAGCTTGACCCCTTGTCCTTTCACTTCCGCTGCGATCTGGAAATTCTTAATATCGACCGGCTTTTTCAGAGGAAGCAAGATCGGAAGGTTTGCAGTATTGATCACCGGCGACGTGATGTAGATGTTGGCGTCGTTTCCGGCGGCATTTCCTGTAATCGTAAAGTCCGTCTTCCCGACACCAAGCTCGAAACTGATCGCTTCGATGTCCATCTCCTCTCTCAGCGGACCGAACGCACCGTCCAGTTTCACCGGCAGATTGAACGGCTGCACCAGCAAACCGAAATGTAGACGTGGAGTTCGGCCGAGCCGAACGTCCTGAAGGAGCAACTCCATATCTTGCAGCACATACTCCGTCGGCTTGGCTGCCGACAGATCGCGATAGGTCAATTTCCCGCCGTCGATGGAGACTCGATCCACGGCCAACAGCGCGAGAATCTTGAGCGGACCCTCCGTCGAAGGAATCGGGGCGCGCGACGGCTTTTCCGGCACCGCCACGCCCTTGCGACCGATGGTAGCGGCGTTCAGGACTCCATTTTGGTTCTTAATAACCGTAATGACCGGCTGGTGAAGCGTGATTTCCTCCACCTCCACCTTGCCGCTCAGCAACGGCATCAGCTTCACGCCCACATCCAGCGAGGAGAGGGACGCAAAAGGACCGGACCCGAAGGCCGGATCGTCCAGCACTGTAAATCCCGCCACACGCGCGCCGATCCTCGGCCAGATGGTCAAGCGAATGTCTTGCAGCTGGACCTTGCGATTGAGAGCCTCTTCGATGAGCGGCTTGTACTGGTCTTGATACTTGTTGAGGTCGATCAAAAAGGGCAGTGCGACCACCACGCCGACGAGCAAGACAACGACAACGAACACGCCTATCAGGATTTTCATCTCGATCGCCTCCAGGTGGAAAGTAAGTATATAAATGGATTGCCGGTGAGTCAAACAAGCTGGGCTGCATGCGGCAATCGGGAGGGCACTCTACAACATGTCGCTTCGCAATTCGTAGCGGCTTACTCCGTCGGTAGAGTCGTCACCTAAATTTACCGCCGCACGAAGTTGCTGGATTTGACGATCGCGGAGAGCGGTAGAGAGGGTGGTCAAAGGACACGACATCATGGACCACTACTTATGATGCGTCGCATCGCTTCATACCCAATTTTCGAGTCGTAGACCAGGGATGCGCCTAAACTCTCTGAGGTTGTTGCTGACGAGCCGGACTCCAAGACTCAGTGCATGGGCGGCGATGAGCATGTCCATTGAACCGATCGGGGTTCCCTTTGCCTCAAGTTGCCCACATAAGCGACCATAGGACCAAGCCGCAGCCTGGTCAAACGCAGCGATCTCCAAAGGGGAGAGAAACTGCTCAAGAGCGTGGCGATTCTTGGGCACATGACGGCTCTTGCTGACTCCATAAGCCAATTCGGCCGCAGTGATACTGGAAATCCCGATGTCTCCGACCGCATGGGATAGGAAACGACCAAGGACGTTGGGAGGCTGTTGCTTGATGAGGTAGATGCAGATGTTGGTATCGAGCATCACCTTCATGCGAAGGAGGGCTTTCGCTTCTGAAGTAGCGGCTGCTGTCTCCCCTCTTCCATAAATTCGTCGGTAAACATAGTCAGACTATCAGTGAGCTGCTGCCACGTCTGCTTCTTCGGACGAATGACGAGCGTATTGCCCCGGCGTTGAATCTCGACTTCGTTGCCCTCCAGCTGAAATTCTCGGGGGATTCTTACCGCCTGGCTATTGCCGCTCATAAAAAGCTTCGTCTTCTTCCGCGTCGCCATTGAAACTCCTCAAATCATAACAATGTATATACGAGATGATATACAGTGGCGCGTTACCTGTCAACGGGTCGGCGGGTAGAATGGCGCGAATAAACTGCTCCGAGATATTATCTTCAGCAGCAATCTTTACGGCAGTTATTGGCCCTACTTGACCGCTATTTCTTCTTCGCTAGGGCTGTCAGAGCTGGCCGATGAACAGCGCATGGCTTCGCAGGAGTGATTGCAAGGTATGAGGTTGTGACCATACGTCACCTCGAGGATCTGCGGATGCCCGCAGATCCTGAGATCGCTTCGTCTATCCAGAAACAGGTTAATGAGATTGTACGGCGGTCCCATGCACCTGTGTACAGGCAGTCACCCACAGAATCCACCATTGCCAGGTCGTATCGGCTGTTACCTTGATAAGCGCGTCAGCTCCCTTTACGTCATCCATTGCATCCGCCACGGCATTCTTCAATTTGTTCGTACGCGAGAGCTGACGAATCCCAAGAGGTAGTACTGGCAGTCCTCCCCACTGACCTCTTTCAGTTCCGTGTAACCGCCCGGCGTCAGCGGTTTGGTCGAAGCCGCAACTCCGCCCGAATGCGCCGCACATCCAGCGATGAGGAACATGAGAGCAGTCAGGGACAGAATGGGTGACATCCACCTCCTTGAACGATTAAGTGGCATAACCTCCTCCTCAGTTAGAGTTGATAAATTTCCGTGATGGGGATACTCCCCCCCGCACTGTCCAGTTGAAAATGCGGCCATCGCAATTCCCGTTACGATCTTGTTCGCTTTTTTGACGTTGCTATGCAACATGACGCTCAAATTGTCTACAATGAAGCACAACGACGCTGCCCGCTGAAGAATGCCAAAGAGCTTGCATAGACGCAATCCCCCAAGTAGCCGTTTCGTCATCTCCTGATCAGCGCATCTCAGCGTTTCTTTCGATTAAGCAGGTTGCCGGAACGCACCTGACAGGCTAGAACGTCGCAGATGACGCGTGTAGCCATAAGACTCGTAATCTCCGCCGCGTCGTAGGGCGGTGAACACTCGACGATCTCCATTCCGGCCAGCGGCTTCGTGTCCGCGATGATTTGGAGAAACTTCAGCACTTCACGCGGCAAAAACCCGCCGGGCTCCGGCCAGCCGGTGCCCGGCACGAAGGCGGCGTCTAAACAATCCACGTCGAAGCTCAACCACACCGCATCCACACCATCACACGCCACTTCAAGCGCCTGCTTCGCGGCATTCTCGATGCCCATTTCCACGCAATCGGTCACGGTCATGATCGTGGTTTGACGTTCACGGCCGACCTTCACGCCGGGTCTGGGCGCTTGCCAGCCGCCGATGCCGATCTGCACAAGATTCTTGGCCGGCACGTTGGGGATATTCGTCGCGTGAAACCAAGGCGTGGTATGCATGCGTTCGTCGAGATCGGTTTCCTGCGTGTCCACATGCCGGTCGAAGTGAATGATGCCGAGCTTCTTGCCGTTCATGATTCTGAGCCACTCCCCGCACGGTCGCAAAGCCCAGGGAATGGTCTCCGCCGAGCACCACGGGAAACGCGCCGCTGGCATAGACATGCGCTACGCCCTTGCTGACCTGATCGAAGGTCTTCTCGATGTTGCCGGGAATGGTAAACACGTCGCCGACATCGCAGATGGAAATGGATTCCCGCAGATCCACGCCGAGCTCGAAGCTGTAGGTGCCGTACAGCGCGGAGATCTTGCGAATCCCTTGGGGGCCGAACCGGGTGCCCGCCCGATAGGTCGTCCCGCCATCGAACGGCGCGCCGAGAATGGCCACATCGTATTGCCCGCATTTTCGTACATCTTCGACATATGGCGCCTTGATAAAGGTGTTGATGCCGGCGAAGTGAGGAAGCTCTCCTCGGCTGAACGTGGGAATCCGGCGATCTTTGATGGAATCGGCGCCCTGCAGGCCCAATTCAAGGCCTCGGGCAACTTCTTCTTCATATTTCGTGGTCGGCAGCAGCGCCTCCGCCTCGACCGCATACTTCGCCTCTGGTCCATATTTGTCATGCAGTGGAACCTTGCCTTGGTATGTTCTCTTTTTCGCCACGATGGCTCCTTTCTGAGAGATGGATGAATGTATGACTCGGTTTGAACTCTCTTGTTGCGACAGAAAACTTAGCGAACTAGCCGGCTTTTCATTCTTGAGTTGGTGCGGACTCCCCCGGACGCATCAATACGTCGTCTCTTGTGGGTTTCACGATGAGAAGATACAGCGTGGTCACCCCTAAGATGCTTCCCAGGACCAGCGGGACAGCCCAGAGTTGCCACCAAGGTGCGTCTGGCGAGGTGGCGTAGGGGCGTGGCCACGCGATATTGATGAATTCGAACACCGACCAGAGAAACGCCGCTGTATTGATCAGTAAGCCCCAGGCCCCCAACTTCAGGTGACCTAACGAGGGGTCCCAGCGGCCCGTCAGACGGGTATAGAGTCCCACACCTGTAGTCATCGCAAACATGGCGTACAACCCGCCCGTGCCGAACGCCAGCACCGTGGCGACCGCTTCATCATTGAGCCCAAAGAGCAATCCGAGCGTGGCCAGCAGCACCGTGAACAGCACGGCATTATGCGGAGCGCCCGCTGCGGTGACCCGACTGAGCACGGCCGGCATACTTCCTTCGCGAGCCATGGAAAACACGATACGGGACGTGTATTGGACCATGGATGATCCACAGGCCAGAAACGCGATCATGACAATGGTCAGAAACGGGGTTTCCGCCCAGGCGCCAAAGTTGTCGACAATCACCGGTGTGACGGGATCGGACGCGGCGCTTGTATGGACCAGAGTGTCGCGGTTGAAACTCAGGGTGAGGGCGGCGGAGTTGAAGAGCACCACGCTTCCCACCATGCAGAGAGAGAAAAAGATCGCGCGTGGAACCATCCGCTTGGGCTCCCGAGTTTCTTCGGCGATGGTCGAGCACGCATCAAAACCGATGAACGCCCAACCAGAAATAGCGAGTGCCGCCAGAAACGCAGCAGTCCGGCTGGGAGCGGTTCCCGTCCCCAGATGCGCGAACAGTTCGGAGAATTCATGCTGTCGGAAAAAAAAGAACAGCAACAGCGCAACACCGAATGAGCCGACGATTTCCGCATAGACCCCCAGGGAAATAAGGAACTTAAATACGCCGACGTGGACCAGGTTGAGGACGGTGCAGATCAGCATAAACACCGCGCCCCAGATCACGAGTGTGACGCCTGTGCCGCTTCCTGATCCGAAAAAAATCGCCAGCCAGACCCCGCCGGTGTAGGCAGTTGTGGTAAGCATCGCGATCGTGGAACTGACGTAGATGGCTCCGGCATATGTACCGGTAGCGGCGCCTCCGAGTTGTCTTGCCCATTTGTACGCGCCTCCCGCAATCGGAATCTGCGAGGACAGCTCCGCATATACGGTCGCCACCAGCAACTGCATCACCAGACAGAGCGCCAACGCTGGGAACCAACCACCGCCTGCGACCACAGTCTGAACACCGATAATGGCGTACAATCCGGCAACCGGCGAGACGGTGGCGAATCCGATGGTAAGGCTATTCCAGAGACTGAGACTGCGCTGGAGTGTCCGAGGAGTACTTGTAGCGGGAGCTGGAAAAACCGTATCCGGACTTTCTCTCATTACCATGACAGACCTCTCCGGCATGGCGGCAGGTCTGACTGATCCGGTGGGGAAAGAACTATGGGATAGAAATACATAACGAAGCCTCCTGTCGGAAAGGCTAACTTCCCAAAAGGCCACGTACCTCAGTACATGATCTCCCGGGCTTTTATCCCTCCGTGGAGCCTCGTTATGCGAGGCCGGAAACTCTTGGACCAGACACTCCCACTGAAGGCAGCCGGAACCCTAGTTTCCCTTTTGGAACGATTTCCAACAAACTATTACTTTGCCATGCCAAAGTCAAGGTTTCTAAAAACACACCCTTCTTTACCTCGTCTCCTTAGAGTAATTGTGCTAGGATGCCCACCGCGCTTGCGCGATGAGATTTCTATCGCCACGGCTCGAATGCCATGACGCCCCAGACTGCTTCACCTACCTCTGACTATCGCTTTCTGCTTCTCATAATCCCATCGTTGTTCATTCTGTTTCTCGCTATCAGCCTGTTTGAATTCGGCTCCAACATCACGGTGGAGAATTTTCATACTCTCACGCACAGGCTGATGCACCCTGCCTCCGAAGCCTCAACCAAGCCGTTGGACCCTTCGCAATTTCTGGTTGAGGTCAAGTCCCGGTATATTTGGCTGACGACCGTGGTAGTGGCGCTGGTGGCCGGGCTCTATGCCTTGATCTCCTGCGGAGCGATCATCTACCAGGCTCATCCACGACCTCGCCTGATAGTCGTCATCGTCCTTGGAATATTTCTCGCTTCGATTGGGCTCGCATTTATTTGGGCTCTCGATGAGACATATGCACTCTACCGAGCGGTCTTCAGCTTTAGTTACGATAACCTACGTCAGGCCGGACGCCAGCGCATCAGCGAGGATCTCTTACGCTATGCCTTGGTGGTCGTGTCCATCGTCAATGTGCAAGCCATAGTCGTGCCCGTCGTCGCCCTGCTCGCGGCGTGTAGTACGCTTACCTCACCGGTCTCGGGCGTACAACCCGACCCGGCGTTTTGGGCATTGCAGATGAGACGGTTGAAAGAAGTCTTGAGCGCGGCGTCGATGATTCTCGTCAGCGGAGTCTTGCACATGGGCGCCTGGCTGCGCTGGCCGGCAGCGCTGGTTGCCGACACCAACGCTCACGAAGCATTACTGGGCGCAGCCTTAGCCATCACGCTTTTTTGGGGTGTCACCTTTACCTTGATGTTGGTATCCACGTATTTGCCCGCCGCCATTCTTCTTGCCAGGCGCGCGCAGGCACTGTTATTGGAATGTCCCCCTCAACCATCCACGCCGGACCCGGACCAATGGCTCAAGGACCATGGTTTGTTCCTCTCGTTGCAAGATCATTTGCCCCAGTTCGGCCTCATGCTTGCTCCATTGCTTGCGAGTCCGCTGAGCTCCCTGCTGCTCGCGCCGCTGACTCCGACAGGCTAAGGACCAAGGTGTTCTGTTGAAGGGAGCGAGGCGTGAAAACGACTCGACATTATTCGTCTCTTCCATGGACCTCAGCCGGAGGAGTAGTCGCCTCTACTGCCGTAAAGGGTTCTAAAATCCTGTAGGAGTGTCGGCTTCCCTTCGGCACGACCCATGAATCGCCTGCGCTGAGGAGGAGCGACTGACCTTCAATATCCAATTGTGCTCGGCCCTTGATGGCATATCCGACAGTCTCGTACTCTCGGGCGCTCGTTTCCTTTTGCTTCCCAGGTTGGAGATTTTCCCAGAGCCGCATGGAGATCGATTTTCCAGAGGCCAGATATTTTTGCCCTATTTGTCCGCTCGGTGAGTGGTGAGAATCGATTTTTTTGACTGTACTGTCCGTCATGGCATCCTCCGATTGTAATCAGTTCCGGCTGAGTTCAATGCGCCTCCATGGACCGGCACAAGTACCATTGCCCAGCTGGCTATGTCCTATGGACAGCACATTACATCAAATCAACTCTTGTTAAACCACCAGCAACTACCCTGGTTTGGTGATGAACCGAGGCTGAGTCAGAGCATATGTGAGAGAAATGCGGCATGGGAGGGATGGTTTCACATCCGATTGCCGATACTTTGAATCGATGCGGAGCGGTGGATCCCGACACACGCGCGGCAGAATGGCAAGCCGGCGGTTGGATGTCACAAACATCTCAACCACATCCAATATCCGATATGGCCATGGCGGCAGAGGCGGGCAAGCGTGAGGTAAAACTGGGAGGCGTACGGGTGTACAGGCACGCAGCTCCTAGTCGATGAACTGTCGATTCAGAACCAGTCTCATCGGCAAGCGAAGTGACAGTATTCGATCGGGCTGGGAGGGGCGTTCAAGGCCATTTTAATGCCGTCTGAATCGTAGCCGATCTCTTTTAAATCCTGCTGTGCATTAGCAAGTTCTTCTTCGGTGAGATAGGCCACCGTGTCCGGAAAGCCGTTGTCTTTCAGGGAGCGCAGGAGCGCGCCCAAAGGCTCGCGTTCCTCAGGAGGCATATTGAAGTTCAATGGAAAATCGAACCGACGGTGATAGGGGCTTTCGAATGTTTCGTTCAGCGCTCGGATGGTCTTCAGGACGAGTCTGTCCTGCTCCCAAGGCTGGAGCGTCGGCCCTGCGGTCGGGTGCGTCGCCAACAGATCCATGAGCGTGATCACATTGGTATTCAACGACCGTCCCACGAATTCCCGCTGCGGCTCCCACGTCGCCTGCTTCATCCCTAGTTGCTTGGCCACAGCCTCGACCAATGCAAAGTTGATCATGAAGCTGTATTGCCCGCCGAACTGGCCGTAGCAGGGCTTCTCCGGATCGTTCAACACCTTCATGTCTCCGGTACCCGCATCAAACACACTGAGACCGATCGCATCCGACGCCAGAAGCCGTTTGGCTTCTTTCAGGGTCGCAAATGCACCGACATTGACGGGAACCAAGACGTCTTGATCGATGGACTGTAGAAAGTCCGCGATCGTTTTCCGATACGGCACGTCTTTCCATTCAACTTTGCGGTATTCCTTTTCCCAGACCAGTTCATCGAGGAAGGGAGGAACGGTCTTGAGCGTTGCAAGATTCTTCTCCTGAAAAGCCCGGACAAACGCCGACCAATCTTGAATCTTGGCATGGAGCGACTCGCTGAGGTTGGGACGGAGATACTCCTCCTCGACCTCGCCGTCATGTTTCGCCAGCAATTTCGTCGGCAGATCGTTCCACAGCTCATTACAGATGATCCGGTCGACAGTGGCGTCGCCGATTCCGGCCAAATGCTCGACAGATCCCTGATGGGTTTCGACTTGCGTTCGATGTATCGCCAGATCGGGATGTGCCAGAGCGCCATCCAGCACCGTTTGCTGCCAATCGACCATGACATACCGAATACGTCGATAGATCGTGCCTTGTCTATCGAGGGCTTTGAGATGGCTGAGAAAGCAAGCAGCAAGATTTCCGTTGCCGGGCCCCAGTTCCAGAACCGTCAAGCGCGATTCGTCATCCATTATCCGGTCGGCAGACGATGATTGACGATTTCCAACCTTATCGCGCTTCGTAACGCGCTCGAAGTAATCGGCCGCCAGCGCATGGGCGAGCCGGAAGTCTGCGGAGGCGTAGGTCTGGTAATAAGATCGGAGTTGGTCTCCCCGCAGCCCGTAAAAAAGCTGGTTGAGATGGGTCTGCCATTGATCGAGCGGCTTATATTCCCCGATCAGCTGTGGAAGGGCGTCAGCATCTTGCAACATATCTCACAGTCACCTTAATTGATTTGTTGAAAAGGCCGTATGGTGGGCAAAATCCTAACAGATGCCCGGAAAATGCTGCAATGGGCAAGTTGTTCGATAGTTTATTGACAGCGCCGTCTCAAGAGGTGTAGCAGACAGGCATGATGAACGAAGTCTTCCGTCTGGGAATTGTGATAGCCGGCTCCTTCCTGTGGTGCCAAGCGACTGTAGCTGACGATCTGCCTCTCACCGAAAACGTGCCGATGTCGGAGTTTCAAAATCGCATAGAGGATGCGAAGACCTACGATTTCGATGCGCCTCCGCAGGGTATGTTTCGTTCCATCGTTTTGGCAGAAGATTTTGAGGAGCGAATGGGATTTCAGCGTACTCACGAAATCCTGCCGGTCAAACCCACCGACCGGTTCGCTCCGGACGTCCCGGCTATTTTTATCGTGTTCTCGCTCCATCAACACTATCAAGGGTTCAAGGTCTTCGGCCGCTGTGCGCCCGAGAAAGTAATCGGCGTCGCACCGGAGACCATCGTCAGCGAAGACGCCATGCACATCGCCTTGGAAGATGACAGCGGTTACCTCAAACTGTCTCCCCCAAAGGGCGGTTGGAAACCCGGTCAATATAAAATCGAGATTCATGTGGGTGAGCAGATCAACGAGACGAGTTTGATGGGCACGATGCGTTTCATCATCGTGGCGCCCGGGAAATAACCCGATTGACGATCCGCCCAACCCGGCCGGCGCGCGTTTGACCCTCTCTTCACCTTCCGTTAGAATGCGCCGTTTCATATTGTAACCTTTGGCTGTTGTTGGATTTTTTGCATACCATGACGCCGTCATCCAGTCTGTGGGCCTCTGTCATCATCCCGATCAAGGATGAACGAGAAAACCTGTCTCCGCTCATGGTAAGCCTGCTGAAAGTTATGGATTCGCACGAGCGATCACGCTCGCGTCCTTACGAAATTCTCTTTGTGGACGATGGGAGCAGCGACGGCAGCGGCGACGAGCTGGACCGATTGGCACGCGAGCATTCCAACGTGCGGGTGTTCCACTTCGACCGAAATTACGGCAAGACCTGCGCGCTTGAAGCCGGCTTTCATCAATCTTCCGGCGAGATCATCATCCAGATCGACGGTGATCTCCAGCAAGACAGCGAAGATATCTTGAAACTGCTCCCTTATACGGTGTCGCACGACGTGGTCTGTGGGTGGAGGCAGCAACGGCAGGACGGCCTGGTGAGGAAATTTTCCTCATTGATCGCCAACCGCATACGGAATCTCTTCACGCACGACGGCATGCACGACACGGCATGTCCGCTCAAGATTTTCCGACGGCCTGTACTGGAGCGCATCCGACTCTTTGAGGGGATGCACCGCTTCTTTCCCGCGCTGGCGTTGATGCATGGATTCACCGTGACGGAGGTGCCGGTCAGGCATTATCCGCGTATCCACGGAGTGTCCAAATACGGCATGGGGAACCGCCTGTTCAAATCGCTCTATGATCTGATCGGAGTTCGATGGATGCAGGATCGCGTGTTGCGCTACAAATTCCGTGACAGTGACGCGACCCACCACGAACGAGACTGATATCTTCACGCTCCGGAACGATGATGACGACTGCTCTCCCGGCACTTCATGAGTACTGAGACCATCTGGATCGGTATCGGCTTCCTCGGCCAAGGACTCTTTTTTGGTCGTTGGTTGATTCAGTGGATCGCGTCCGAGCGAAGCTCCGAAAGTCGTGTGCCCATTGCCTTCTGGTACATGAGTCTCATTGGAGGGCTGATTACGCTCACCTACGCCATCTACCGAATGGACCCTGTGTTTATTTCAGGGCAAGGGCTCGGGTCGGTTGTGTATCTGCGCAACTTGGTCCTCATTCACCGTGCGAATCAAACCAAAGACCAGACTCCGCCGGTAGCATGAGAGGCTGGGAAACCAACGGCCATACCGGGCCTTCCCTCATACACGAGGAACCGTCACATCAGACGATGGAACGCACCTCCCCTCAACCAATACAGCTGTTGCTTCTTCTGCTTCTGTCCAGTCTTCTTTTCTTCCTGAATCTCGGCAGCATGGGTCTGACGGATCGCGATGAAGGCAGAAACGCGGAAGCCGGCCGTGAAATGTTCGCCTCGGGCGATCTGATCACCCCGACCTTCAATGGCGAGCTGCGTGTTGCCAAACCGGTCTTTGTGTATTGGTTGATGACGCTGTCCTATCATCTATTCGGCGTGAACGAGTTTGCGGCGCGGGTACCCTCGGCCTTGTTCGGGGTGGCGTTGATCGTGATGCACTATCTGTTTCTCACCAGGCTGCGCGGCCCGACCGTTGGTTTGTTCGGCGCTCTGATGTTGCTGCTGAACATCGAGGTGCTGGCACTGGGACGCATGGCGATTACTGATAGCGTCTTGATCTTCTTCACCACCCTGTCGCTCTACGGGTTTTGGCTCGGTCTCCACGAACCCGGTCGAGGGCGCCATTGGATCTGGGCCTTTTATGCCGGCATGGCCTTGGCGACCTTAACGAAAGGACCGGTGGGATTCGCCGTTCCGCTGATCACTGCTCTCTTGTATCTCGTTGCCACTCGGCAATGGCCGAGTTTTTGGGAGAGAGGTGCGCCCCTCTCCGGCACGTTGCTCTTCCTTATGCTCGCAGGACCCTGGTATGCAGCCATGTTCATTGTTCACGGAGACGCTTATTCTTCCCAAGCCAAGGTCCACACGGTGGGACGATTCCTCGCTCCGATGGAGGGCCATGGAGGGGGCTGGTGGTTCTATTTCCCGGTCCTGTTACTGGGCTTTTACCCCTGGAGCGCATTCCTGCCGGCAGGGTTTTATCGAGCCTACCAGAGCTGGCGCGAATCCCGCATGGCTGGAGGCCGCAAGCACGAATCGCCGGAATCTGAGGAACCGTTAGGATCCGGTAATGAGTTGGAATGGTTTGCAGGGCTGTGGATCGTGGGCGTGTTCATCTTCTTTACTCTGTCCTCTACCCGTCTGCCTCACTATATCGGTCCCCTGTTTCCTGCCTGCGCCTTGCTGGCCTCCTTGTATTGGTCTCAGGGCTTGAAAGATCCTTCGACAAAGGGACTGCGTGGATCGATCCACTTTATGATGGGGATTGGTTATCTCTTAGCGATCGGGTTTGCAAGCTTGCCTTCCCTCTATCACAAATTTTCAGGGAAGATGACCAAAGAGTTCCCGCTTGCCGCTCAATTCGATCTGGGTATCGGTCCTTACGTCGGCGCGACGATCGTCGTGGTCGCCATGGGCCTGATTGGATATTTCGGGTTAAACGACAACAAACGTGGTATCGCCTTTGGAGTGGCCGGCGGCGCCCTGGCGAGCGTCTTTCTTGTCGCCATCCTGACGGTTGTTCCAGGGCTCAACCGATACGCGATTGCGCCGCCGCAGGAATTGGCCTATGCGGCAGGGCTCAACCTGCATCCGACCGACCAACTGATCGCGTTCGGTTCGACTAGGCCATCCATCGCCTTCTATGCACGGCGAACGGTGACCTTTATTCCAGCTGGAGAAATCGACCGGTTGCGTACGGCTTTGAGCAAAGAAGGCCGGACGATGATCCTCCTACCCGAATACTTTCAGGATGCCTTGCCAAGGGAAGCGGCTGAATTTCAGCCTATTCTCAAGCGCTACGGCTACGTCTTGTTGGGCAATCAACAGATAGTCACCATGCCTCCTGGCGCAGATGTTGGCGCTCTACCGCCTGCTAAGACTCTTGGACACTGACTTCCTCTTGACTCCGCTTTTTTGAGGTCCTCTTTCTGCATGAAATATCGAACGTAGCTCTTTCGCAACGATTCGTTACTGAAAGGGCAGAACCCCTCGCCCATCAATGAGAATCAGAATGGCAAGGGCCAAGCCCCCAATTAGAATACTTTCCCGCATCACGAACCAGCCAGGCGATTCCTCAGTGTGGTCGTCGTGTCGACCTATCCCATTGAGCCAGGACGCCATGCAGGCGAATCCGACCGACGAAAGGACCAGGGGTGAGGTCGTCATAGCCGCCAGGCCGTACGCGATCAACAGCGCCGAGGTATTCGAGTGCGGGCTCCCCCCTACTCTTCCTCCACGAACCCAATGAGGCCGCCGAATCCATAGGCCTCCCGCTACCGCACCAACCCCTAGCGCCAAGAATAGGAGGCCTACCATGTCGCCCTCCATTCGACGGGATAGAACCCAGAGCAAGGCAAACAGTGCCGACGTTCCTATCGCCGCATGTCGTAGTCCTTCCCGTATTGAAATGCGCCACTGTCTTAATGGAGCCGTAGCGATGAAGCCACTGAGGATACCGATCACCGCTCCTCCAAGAACATCGGTCGGAAAATGCGATCCTCGCAGGACACGACTGAATGCGACGAAAAGAGCGGTCACGATACAGAGCGGTCCGAAGAGGGGAAACCGTTTAGCCAACACCGTCGCGACGGCAAAACTTGCCGTGCTATGTCCCGATGGAAAGGAGTCCAGGCCCGATGTCCAGGAAGGAGTCATCTGCCAGTCTCCCGAGTGGATGAACTTCGGTCGGGGCCTTCCGATGAGGTGTTTCAGCCCATTGGCGAGCAATGCGGCGATGCCATGGGCGATCAGCGACTGAATGGCAACGATCTTGACAGTCGGCTTTTCAAAGGCCCACGCGCCAACAAGCAGTAGAAAGCTTACCGCTGCCAGCCGCCATCCTTGTCCGATCCAATCTCCCGTATTGCTGGTAAACGCCATCCACGGAATGGTGAGTTGGTCCCAGGGGAGATGAATCGTCACCGATCGCACATACTTGGTGATCGGCAGATCAAACTGGGCCAAACCGAGAAAGCTGACGGCCAACGCGGCGCAGGAACAACCGACTGCGGCGATCGACGAGGTCGTGTTCCGGAATGACTGGGGCGGGACGCTCCTCAAGCCACGATCTGTTACGAGGCTCTCTGGATTTCCCGAACTGATCACCAGTTGCTCATCGCCGATTCCCGTGCCTTACGGCACCCAGTCGGCCAGGAACACGTTGAACTCACCAGGTTCCTTGGCATTTCGATCCGATACCCAGACGAGACGTTTGCCGTCCGGGGAAAACATGGGGAAACTATTGAAGCGTCCTTCCATGGTGAGACGTTCTAATCCGGTTCCGTCGTCTCGCACCAGATACAAATGAAAACTGGGGTGTCCTCCTTCCCCTCTCGTTTCTATGTTGGAGGAAAAGATGATGCGTTTGCCGTCGGGATAAAAATACGGAGAAAAATTCGACGCGCCGGTCGTTGTGACCTGTTTCTTTGCCGACCCATCGGCATTCATGACAAAAATTTCAAGCTGACCGGGCTCAATCAGCCGTTGCGCCAGCAGTTCCTTATATTTGGACACTTCGGACGGATCGGTCGGATGCGCGGCCCGATAGACGATTTTTTTGCTGTCCGGTGAAAAAAACGCTCCGCCGTCGTATCCGACATCGTCCGTCAGACGACGAACGTTCGAACCGTCCAGATTCATCGTATACAGGTCGAGATCTCCATCCTTCACCGATGTCCAAACAATGGTCTTCCCATCAGGTGAGATCGTGGCCTCGGCATCATATCCCGATGACGCCGTCAGCCTCTGTATGTTCTGTCCATCGAGATTCGCAGAGTAGATATCGTAATCGTCGAGCGCCCATCGATAGGCGCCATCCCGTTTGAATTTTGGCGGACAATCGGGCCCGGCAGCGTGTGTGGATGAGTACAGCACCCGGCTGTCACCGGGGGAAAAATAGCCGCACGTCGTTGCGCCTTTCCCGGTACTCACCAAACGGACGGTCTCGGTTTCCACATCCATCACATACATTTGATAACAGCCCAGTCCCGACTCGGCCGGTTTTCGTGAGGAGGCCGACGAATCCTTCATCCAGTTGTTCGTCGATTGAAAAATCAGCTTGGTTCCATCGAACGAGAAATAGGCCTCCGCATTCTGGCGACCAAAAGTCAGTTGGCGAATATTGGCCAGATGCCGTTCCGTAGAAGGAGCCACTGTCACAGGCTCATTCAGCTGATCAGCCGCCATGGCAACCAAGGGAATACTCATCAATGCGCACAACCCCCACAGCCAAATCCTCCCCGTCTTACGGCGTTGCATCAATCCGTACCTCCTTCACATCCGTCGAATCTTGCCACAGTGCGCGTTTCGTCACGGCTCCGTCCTGAAAAATGACGTAACTATGCCACCCATAATAAAACAGGAAGCGCGAAATTTTCTCGACTGCGCCCGAGGTGACGCCATACAGGACCGTGATGACGCTGCCCGGCACATTCGCCCGATGGCAGGAGAAGAGCACTGCCATCTTCGGCCCATCATACGCCTGACCATCAATCTCAAAACCCTTCTCCCCGAGAGCAATTCGATCACCGCATGACTCCTGCACCATTGATTGAACCGCTTGTCGGTCATCGGCTCCTGCCAGTATCAGGATCGATCCATCGTGAGGAAGGGAATTTTCTTTCAGAGAGACCACCGTCGTCCTAAGCGATCCCGTGAGTTCGTGATCGGCGATGCGAGACACAATCTGCTGCAACGGCGAAGAAGGGTCAGAAAACGCCAGGACCACTGTCTTTTGTTGATCCGTCACATAGCCATTCAACATAGGCGGCAGCTGACGTCTCGTCAGTCGGCGAAAAGTCATGAGGTTGGGATCAAGCTCTACCCGCAGCGGCTGATCAGGCAGGACGAATTCTGCAACGCTCGTTTGCGAGAGACTCAGCGCGAGCGACTTGGTCACCGTCGATTCCTTCATCACGATGCGGATGGGGGTCACCATCCGAAACGGCTTCCCGGCCTGGTCAATCTGAACCGTCAGCCGCCAAGTTTCTCTGCCGCCCTCTCCCTTCACGTGACGAGCGTGGACATCTCGCAAGGATACAAGTGGGGCACCTGGCTGTTCGACCCACTGCGCGAAAAACCACCGCAAGTCCTGACCGCTTTCACGAGAAAAGACGGCCTCGATTGATCTCCAGTCCGCTGGACGATTGCGGTAACTGCTGACGAAGGTCTTCAAGCCTCGCCAGAACGGCTCGTCTCCGATTTCTTGTCGAAGGAGGTGAAACACAAAGGCCGATTTCTGGTAGCCGATGGCATTATCTTTCTCGTCATGCTTCCTCAGAAACTGTGAAACCGCATAGTCTGTCTCGGGCCTCACATAGAGATTGTACCCGTCCAGCATCATGCGCCTTTGTTCGAGGGCTTGCGAAACATCCTGAACCACCTCGTGCCAGTAGTAATTCGCCAAGTAGGTGGTCATTCCTTCGACCCAGTTGCCATGATCATCGCGATTGAACACTGAATTTCCGATCCATGAATGGACGATCTCGTGACCCAAGGCGTAGGGTTGGACATAGTGCCGCTTGATGCTGCCGCTGCCGAGTAGAGTGAACGACGGCAGACCAAGACCGCTTGCAAAGAAATTCTCGACCACTGCAAATTTGTCGAAGGGATAGTTCCCTAGGATCCTGATATACACATCAAGATACCGTGCGGTCGCATCGAGATATTCATCCGCCAAACCCGCATTGTCGGGCAAGAAATAGGTCTGGAGTTCGACTCGCTGCCCTGTCGGACTTTTCCATTCCCGCGATGTTGTCACAAACTTGTTGGCAACGAGCGTGAACGCCTCAGACTGATTCTGAGCAATCCAGGTTGAGGAGGTCTTTCCCGCGCTCGTCGTCTCGCCTTCCTTACTTCCGGATGCTACCACCGTCCAGCCTTGCGGAATCTGGGCAGTCACTCGATAGGTACTCAAGGAGCCGATGACATCAGGGTACCATTGGCTCTCCCCGCTCAAGTACACACCTTCCATACCGATATGTCCCGCTGTCTCACTGGGTGTCACGAATCTCAAGTGGCGCGGCTCTCTCGGAGGGTCATTGATCTGGCCACGATAACTCATGACCAACGTCACCCTGCGTCCATGCTTTTTCGGAAGGGAGACCACAATGCGCTGAACCGTGGTCTCAGAAGAACGCATGCTCGTGAACGGGACGACTGCGTCCGGGCTTCCCTGCCCACCCGAGACCGAGTGCATTCGCATGGCGATGGACTCGACATGCAGCGTATGTGCAAGCGTGAACGTGACCGACGTGACCTGTGGATCAACCTCCAGTTCGATCTGATCGCTCGCCACCAACTCATGAGCAGCGGGGATCAGCTCGATCGAGAGGGTGTGATGAATGTTTGCGGCATTCTCCTGGGCAGACGAGAGCCGAAACACCCCACGCGTGCACGATGGAGATCGACAGCAGACCGATGAGGCAAGAGCGAACAAGATATTTCCTGATGGACATCAGGAAGCGTTTTAACACTCGCGGCAGACGAGTACAAGCTGGATCGCGGTCAAGAGGCGTTCAAGATCGACCGGTTTTATAAGGATCTCCTGAGGGCCTAGACTCCAAGCTTCTCGAAGCAACTCCTCATTGTGACTTCCGGTCATGATGATGATACCGCCTGAATAACACTTGTCACGCAAGGTGCGAAGAACCTCGATCCCCGGCATTCCGGGCATGATAAGGTCGAGCACGATTGCATCGGGCGGTATATCTTCGACTATCCTCAGGGCCTCATGACCATCTTTGACACCAAACGCCCGATAACCGCGCAGACTGAGAAAACGGACCAAGAGGTCGCACAGGAGAGGTTCGTCATCGACCACCAAGACCGATTCATCGATCTGCTCAATGACATTCCCGCTGCCAAGAGGAGGCTGCGCGGTCGTCGACGAGACAGGCATCTTTGAGAGTCGATTCACGGCTTCGACGAGGACGTCCAGTGACAATCCTTTTCTGATAAAATCAGTGGCCCGTAGAGCGCGTGCTTGATTTTCCTGAATTTCGGTTGCTCCACCGCCCAGGATAATCACCGACGCATGGGGGTCGATAGCCCGGATTTCTTTTAAAACAGTCAATCCATCCATCTCCGGCATGCGAAGATCCAGCAGGGTGACTCGGGGATTGTGTGCGCGGAATAGATCAAGACCTTCTCGTCCACTAGTCGTTGAAATGACGTGACACCCTTGCCGGGTAAATACACTCTGCAATAGATCGCAATTCATCTGATCGTCGTCCACGATCAAGACTTTGATCATCGTTGCCGACCCTTCCTCAACCTGAAACTGTACCTGGGAAAAAGAATAACACGCGAGCGTGAATAATGAGAAGACAATACGTGGTTTATGAGTAGGAAGTCGGCTGTCCGAACAGAGCCGCGACAAACGCCTCGGCATTAAAGTCCTGGAGGTCATCGGCTCCTTCGCCCACACCGATTAGGCGCAAGGGAAGCTTCAGCTCCTCAGCAATCGCGACGACGATACCCCCGCGTGCAGTCCCATCAAGCTTCGTCAGAACAAGACCAGTGACCCCAACCGCTTCATGAAATTGGCGGGCCTGGGCCAGGGCGTTCTGTCCGACCGTGGCATCCAGGACCAACAACACTTCATGTGGCGCACCGGGCAACTCCTGAGCAATCACTCGTTTGACTTTCCGCAGCTCGTCCATCAGATTGGACTTTGTGTGTAAGCGGCCTGCCGTATCAACGAGAACCATGTCCATCGTCCTGGCTTTGGCTGCAACGATACCGTCGAAGGCCACGGCAGCCGGATCGGCACCGTGTCGATGACGAATCACCTCCGCTCCGACCCGATCCCCCCAAACTTGAAGCTGATCAATGGCGGCTGCACGAAAGGTGTCTCCTGCGACAAGGAGCAGTCGCCGCCCGGCCTGCGTCATCCGCTGTGCAATCTTGGCGATGGTGGTTGTTTTTCCTACGCCGTTGACTCCGACGACAAGAGTGACAAACGGTTTAGGGCTTTCATCGACCAGCTGATCGATTGAGGGACCTGCTATGGTTTTCAGAATACTATAGAGCGACCGACTTAATACATTCTGAAGTCCTTCCGAAGTTTTCGCGTCCGCGCCGCGCGTCTCTTCCCGGACTCGCTGCATCAAACGGTCGACGACGCAGGCACCAAGATCAGCAGAGAGCAGCGCCCCCTCCAGATCTTCAAGAAGTTCTTCGTCCGGAGCACGTCCGAGGAATCGATCCAAGGATTGCTGCACGACATTGCGTGTTCTGCTGAGCCCTTCGTTCAGTCGTTGAAACCATCCCATCGTCAACGACCTCTCGTTTCTCGTCCAGCACGAAACGTGACCATGCGAGGCACAGGAGAAATCAGATGAAACAAGACCCGCTCACGACGCAACATTCGCGCCTCCTCTCGTGGATTACGCTCATGATCGTATCCGCAGAGATGAAGCACTCCGTGCACCAACAACATGGCCAACTCATCGTCGATCGATCGTCCAGCCTTCTTTGCTTGGCGAACGGCGGTCGGTAACGAAATCACGACATCGCCAAGCATATGGATTACAAAACGCACGCCTCGCGGCATAACGGCCTCACGGATAGGGAACGCCAGCACATCAGTCGGTCGATCTTTCTTGCGGTACTCACGGTTGAGCCGTCGCATACGTCTGTCTCCAATCAATTCTAGGCTCAGCTCCGATCGAGACTCTCCGACTGCCGATAAGACACGTTCGGCTAGATGGGCCAGCGTGGCTTTGTCGGACGGCAAGCCGCGTGAGGCGCACGCCAAGATAGACAGCCATCAATGAGAACTGCTGGATAGATCGCGCGACGACGAGCGGACCGCGGGCGACTTGCGAGGATTGGGTGATGGGCGCTGGTGAGACGCGACCTGCTCTCGAGCATGCCGAGAATCACCGCTGTTTACCGGCTGATGACGATCATAGGCCTTGATAATGTCTTGAACCAGTCGGTGTCGGACCACGTCCTTTTCATCGAAGTAGACGAACTCAATCCCCTCAATGTCTCGGAGAATGTCTTTCACCTGGATGAGGCCGGACACTCGATCGCTCGGTAAATCGACTTGCGTGATATCGCCGGTGACGACGACCTTTGAATGGAACCCCAGCCGGGTGAGAAACATCTTCATCTGCTCTGCCGTGGCATTCTGCGCTTCATCTAAAATGACAAAGGAGTCGTTGAGCGTTCTTCCGCGCATAAAAGCCAGAGGTGCAATCTCAATATCTCCCCGTTCAATCAAGCGATTCGCTCGTTCCATATCCATCATATCAAACAGCGCGTCGTAGAGCGGCCGCAGATAGGGATTCACTTTCTCGTATATGTCGCCAGGCAGGAAACCGAGTTTCTCCCCTGCCTCAACCGCGGGCCGAGCAAGAATGATCCGGCTTACCTCTTTGTTCATCAACGCACTGACGGCCATCGCCATAGCTAGATAGGTCTTCCCCGTTCCAGCCGGTCCGATGGCGATGACAATGTCGTGCTGCCCGATCGCTTCGATGTAGGCCTTCTGTGTGGGTGACTTGGGGCCGACAAACCGTTTTTTCGTAACGATCATGGCCGACTCGCCGAGCACGTCCTTGAGCGAAGCCTCGGGGGTTCGGCGCAATGCGCTGAGCGCATGGGTTACATCGTCAGCTTGGAGTGATATCCCTTGGTTGGTCAGAGAAGCGAGTTCGACGAGAATGCGTTCCGCTTGACGAACAGCCTCGGGAAGACCGTCCAGTGTCAGCTCTTCCCCACGGGCAGAGAGTCGGACACCCAACTCCTCTTCGATCAACTTGAGATGCCGGTCATGGTGACCGAACAGAATGGCAGTATTGGTGCCTTCTCGTAATTTGAGTTTACGCACGAGCTTGGGGTGGTCTCCCTCCTATCATGTTGTGATCAGATTGTACCAGACAAGAAAAAGCCGAGACAAGCGGGTACAACATTCGGAAGAGATTTCAGGTTCTTGAAGGCTCAGTGAGACCTGTGCTTGTCAAACGCAGGTCGAATTCCTGTGTAGCCATACCACCATGCCCATCCTTTGCCACTACTTTGACATGGAAGGTTCCCGCTTGATCGGATGGAATCTGCCATACAATGTGTCCAGAGTTCCGCTGATCTCATACCGGCGGAGCGGCTTCTAGACTGGTAGGTCAACTGGTCGCCATCGGGATCCATCGCCTTCACAGCGATAGTCAAATCGGTCTTCAGCGGAAGACATAGGAGGTGTCGACACGATCTTCGGAGCACTATTCTCCAAGACGAAGGGCTCGGATTTCAAGGAATTACCGAGCGATGGAAGGATCATTGGCCGTAACCTCAACCGTAATCCTATCCGAGTGGACAAATCCCGTCGTATCGAGAAACGACTCATCTCCCTCTTTAATGACCGTCGTCATTGCGAAACCACTTGTAGGTCAGATCGATGCCATCATGATCGGGATCGCTCGCTTCAACTTGAGCCTCAAGCTTATCCCCAGTTCGAGCGGTCTGTGGGGTCAGTAAAACAGCCACCACCTTCGGGGAGGTATTCCCAACCTCGACACTTTTCGTTCGATATGGGTGACCCTTATTAACACCGTCTGAGGGGATAATTTCCACAAAAACTGACTGACCACGTCTCAACAGTTTAGCCGGCAAGGTAGCATTGGTCTGACCTGTGAAAGGAATGTTATTGACATACCATTGATAGTAAAAGGAAACCGCTTCTCGCTCTGGATCTAGGGCATCGACCTGAACTTCGACAGGTCCGGTGAGTGGGATAGGATCGTTAAGGATCTTCGCAGCAGTGATGGTCGGAGGTTGGTTACCTTTAGCTGGAGCTGAACCATTGCCTGTACCGGAAGAAGATCCCGTACAGGAAACATTAATGCTAAGCGCACAAACTCCAAGAGCGAGGAACCAGGATTTGACGGCCATCGTGAGCACCCTGCGTACATTGTTCACTAGGATTTAATTGTTCCAATCATTAATCAGATCATGACGTAGATTGTCCGCGCCATGATCTGTTTACACATCCTCATCACGGGCATTCTAGTCCCGTTGATGAACCCAACTGACGAATCGACTATAGAAGTCTCCTACGCTGGCAAGCTGGGTTGTTGTATTGCTGTTGCTCATCTGGGACATCAAGGTTGCTCCCTCATTCCCCACGTGAACCGAAAGAGCTGAAGCCATCCCAACCCCTAGGGAGACCTTCGTCATCACATTTGTGTTGCTGCCAGCAGTCGATGTCCCGATCACAGGCGACGTGGAGGCTGTTCCAGTCTTGTAGAACAATGCATAGAGGTAACTTGTGCCATCCGAGCCACAGAAATCCGATGTCGGAGCAAACGTTGGAAAGAATATAGTTCCTCCAAACAGAGTTGGGTTCACGACCGATCGCTCAGCCGAGTAGTTAGTCGTGATACCTCCGTTGACGACGCTGGACGGCCCAGGTAAGGTGATACGCCACCCATCTTTGGAAGCAACCAGCCCAATCATCGATGTTGTTCCGGTCCCATTGAAAGTCGTAACACCCGGATTGGTTGGATCGGTCACTTGGTTCGTTGAGCCACTACAAACTATACAGACCACCGCGTTTGTGGCATTAACAAGATTGTTCGTCCAACAACTAAGTTGACTGACCTCAGTACAGGTACCATTTACCACTGAATCTTTCATTCCAAAGAGATTTTGGATGCGTGTTATCAACTTTGTCGGAATTGCCCAAATAGCGACCTGTTCCGAAGAACACCCAGACCTGGTTGCTATCATCGAGAGTCCAACTTGGTGCAGCAGTCACCGGTCCTATCTCAACTGTTCCTAGCAAAGGATCGCTGAAGGTATCGATCATTTCAGTAGGTACACGACCACCTCCACTTGGAATGCCCCAACTTGTCGGCAAACAGGGAGCAGAAACACAGGTCATGGTGAGACGATACATTTTCCCCCTCCAAGGGAGGGCCCCATCATTGAGCACTCGTCCGGCATACACAACGTCCGTTCGCCAATCGAGGTCCTTATCCGCTGAAACCAATGGTCCCATGAATGCACGCAAGATTCCCACCAGCATTCGTGTCACATTGACGTTGCCTACACCAGGGCCTGCGACTAGATCAATTGTATAGAGCGAAGAGGCCTGGCTTGGCGCAGCTGGAAGATCCGCTTGATAGCCGTTTGAACCGGACCCGAACACGACATACCACTTCTCATTGGTCTTGCTGGTTATCGCATCAGTTTTCGGATTCATACGCACTACAGTCGGAGTGCTCGTCGTCAAACCCAGATCGATGTCAGAAAAGTTCCACAATAGTTTGGGACTTACCTCGGGATTCGTAATGTCAAGGACGAAGAAAGCGCTATAGAATGTACGTGGAACACCACCAATATTGGCAGTCATGGGCGGCGCGCCAGACCCCGCAGCACATCTTCCACAACTCCCCCCCATCCGGAATCCTCCAATTAGAATTGTTCCCCATCCACTAGGGTGATCGGCATCAGGAGTAAAAATTCTGACCTCTGCGATGGTTGGCTTCAAGTCAACATAGTACACATGTGTATAGTCGGTCTTGGCTAGCCACTGTAGTTGCGGAAGTAACTGCATGGGAACGAATGCCCATAGTTCGGCGCCCAAATTTTGACCACTGCCGTTATCCGTTGGATTCTTCGTAAACCAGCCATGTTCCACAGCCCCAGAGGTAGTAGCATCATCTCCTTTGTGATAGAACCCACCGTTAAAGGCATGAAGCATTCCGTCATTTGAACCTAAGTACATAACCTGACGCCTGCTGCGATACTGTTGATAAAATGCGTTATAACTCGAATCGCCATATATGAGATCGAACCTGGCGGTAGGTGCACCAACAATGGTCGGTGTCGAATGAATTGCATCCCCAAGCTTCCAGACCTTGAACGTTCCGCTTCCGATTGGTACCTCGATCATTCTGGTACGCAGGCCCGGTACTTCATCGCCTCGGATGAAGTTGATGAGATTCATCGCATTACTACTCCCCGAGCATGCATCTCCTACATAGCGAAGATAGTCCCTCAGAGCAGCGCAATTGGTGGTGGTAAAGTCTATTTGCTCGGTAGGATCAACGATTCCATTGTTATTTGGATCAACCCACGTGAGAATCTTGCGCGAGGCGGAGGAAGTGTTGGCAAGTTCCGCTCCGGCTTCCCAGATCGGCTTGATGTTTTTCAGATCATCGCCGACCACGCTTGGCGCTGCACTATCGGCAACACCGTCGCCATTAGCGTCAGTAAACTTATCCACCAATACTTTTCTATACGTTGGACTGGTCGGATTATTGTCAAACCGAGTTGTGATGATCAGGTCATTCTTGTAATCAAGCACACCATCTTTTACGGTGTCTTCTCGGAAGTTTCCGAAACCATCAACGAACAGTCCATGGGCATAACCAGTCCACCTGACGTTTGTTCCGCCCTGTCCTATGTCGCTGGTAAAGAAATAGGCCTGATAGATCGACCCTTCACCGGTTGATGATGATGATAATACTGAGACTGATGTACCTGAAGCGCTCTTTCGCAAGATGGCTGTGATAGTGGCCATTAGACGATCTTGCAGATCGTCAACATTGGATGATTCGAAATAATTATCGGGGATTCCATCAGTCCCCGGCGCGCCTGTTGCGTTGATTACTTTGTCCCATTCTGAGACGAGATCTGGAAGATTATTGTTATTGGTGTCTTCGAATCCTCCGTGTTTCGCAGTCTGCATGAGAATCTCGCGACCGGCAATATTTCCGAACGCAAAGAACGTATACACGGTGACATTCTGAAGTCCTTGTAAGCAATGGCCGGTCACGTTTAAAACCGGGATTAATCCATCGGCAGTTCCGTTACACGGTCGTAAGTCATTCGTGTGGGCCCAATAGGCCACATCATCCAAATAATGGTTCCCGCTGTCAGCATAATCTGTTTTATGTTCACCCAGCAAAGTAGCTGTTGGCGTTGCACTATTGGTGTTACAGGTTCCGTTCGACGCATGAATTGTCGCGTTGCCTCCCGTACAATGAAGCCCATGTCTTCCATGTGCATAGTCCTGCAAAGCGGCTGGGATATTGGTGTCCTGCGTCGGCGCTCCGTCCGTGACGAGGATCACGAACGTTTTACAACATGCGACTTGTGTAGAGGTTGAAGCCCATGCCGGCGTATGATTGCTCCCGAAAAAATAAGGATCTCGTCCACAAGCATTAACAATGTTATATCCAGGTGGGCACACTTCAGTACCCGTTAAAACACTGATCTCGCTCCCTCCGATTGATCCAGCCCCTGTCGCCTGAAAAGCCGCACCGTTTGAATTTCCTCCAGAAAAAGCGATGGGATAGACATACGATCCGGCTAGGTATGTGGAGTTGATCTGTGCGACATAGCGAACCGTTTCATAGAGCGACTCTGAAAGGGGTGTCCATGTCGAGGGGAAGGATTCTTGAACAGCATCGAGCATGGCAGCTGTATTGGTGTTGAAGGTCTCTACAGTATTGTCGCTAAAATTGATCGACTGGCGGGATCCAACACCCACCAACATTCGTGCACCGTCGCCTGATGGTTTAAACTCAAAGAGACCGAATCGTGCCGACGCTCCGATCTGCTGAATGACCCCGGTTGGTTCGGCGCTATAGCCGACCTTGAGTTCGTATTTCCGCTGGCTGAAGCTATCACCGCAGTTGCTATTGAAACTATTGTCGTTGTCAACGCAGAAATAGGCAGCGTCGGTACCGATATAGATAGTGCCTGGATTACTTCCTCTGTCAGCTGAAGGAATCCTTCCAACATAGGTATTGGGACCGGCACCGGCATTGTAGTTCACTGCGGCAAGTTCCGTATCGATTCCGGAAGCCTGTGCTCTAACCGTCTTCAGTGCTGGGGTTCCGTTCGTGGGACAGGTTCCGTCCGCCGCACGAGCGATAAAACAATCGCCACCACTCATGGCTTTCTTGAGTGCATCGAATCGGCGAAATGTTGCCCAGTTCAGGAAGTTCCCATCCCATTCGGTAGTACTACAGGCCGTATCCAAGGCCGCCTTGACTGTTGCAGGTTCAAAGCGCGCATCGGCGCCAGTATCGTAGGTATAACAGCGAAGGGAATCGAAATAGCCTGACCAGTTGGTCGTATTCGTAAATACCAGATCGGCTGCGTCGATACAGTCACCATCATCATTGCGATCACATCCAAGACCACTCATACTGCCGGAGTTGTCCAGCACCAAAATGATGTTGGGCGCCACTTGGTCGCTCACGAATGGAGGAACGGCGTAATACTGGTCCATCGTTTGCGCCTGAACCTCGCCAGTCCCAGTGAGACAACACACCAGCGCAAACATGATGGTTCCACGAAGTGCAATGTTCCCGCTATTCATGGCCCCTCCCTCTTCTCTTCATCACGTTGGCTCCAGACTAATGCGGTAAGTACAGAATCATCCGATCAATTTTGTCTTTCGAATCCTTCTGGAGATGGTACTTCACTTCGATATCCACTCGCAGGTAGCTCGTATTGACTTCGTCGCCATGCCGATCGAGTAACACAGCATCGGAGGTCAAACTGTATGTCCGATGATCGATCTGAAACGTGGTTTCATAGATAGATGTAATGGTTCCACTTTGGTATCCGACCGTCATCATCGGAGGCTGCTGGTCCGCGCGAGTCACCCCAGGAATTATGCTGATCATCATTAGAACTCCAACAACTAGCATCACTGCCGCTGAGAGCCGATGGTTGTATGCGTCTATTAATTTCCCAATCATCGATCTGATCTCCATTTATCTGGCTCCGATTGTCACTATGCACCTGCTAGAGAAAACGCGCCTGACAGGTTTCACCAGATACGAGACACTGATAGACAGCGATGACACGACTAGTTGTACCCGTCGCGGCGTTTACCGCTTGACAATCGATGCGATAAAAACTATCCGTAGCGGGAGTTTGTGAACCTCCTGTGCTATTTTGGGATCCCGAACGGATTTTCACGAACTGCTTGTCGATATCCCCGTTTACTACGTAATTATTAACATTCATCGTGATGTTCGGCGCAACGACACCGCCTCCCCATGCTATATCGGAATTATTAGCTAGGTAATTAATTTCTTGCCCGAGGAATAGTGCGTTGCTGGCCGGGACCGGTCCATTCGGCGCAACCAAGGTCGGCGGAACAGCTCCTGTCTCTATCGCCTGTTGGATGACCTTGACTCCCATCCCAACACAGGATTCAGCTGCATCGGTTGCCTCTTCCACCATACGCATAGCACCGGCCGTAGAGTTTTCCAGACCGGTCATGGTCAGGGCTGCAACGCCAAGCGCACCGGCCATGAGGGTAATCATCATGACCGTCATGAATGACACGCCTCGTTCATCGAGGACTTTCTCCTTTAGTCTCTCAGACTTGCTACATAACTCCATTGTTACGACCTCTGGTTTCTGAGTTCGACTGTTCGTGACAGAATCCGTCTCCTAAACTGGAAATACGCTTGTTGTTGCGCTGCCGTATTGTTATCACCGAGGGCAAACACACCGGTCGCGTGATTATGATCGCTGATTGTAGGTATCGCCGTGCTATGCACGACGATTTGGTTGGCCTCTCCCATTCCTTGATCGGTTCTGGTTTGCCTTGCTATGATGCTGACCTGGACCATGCGAATCTTGTTCGGTGTCATCATGCCGTTCGGAGGGAGAAACCAATTGATGTTGGTCAGAAAGTCTCCCTGGTCGAATGAATTCGACCCATTCATGTCATCAATAGCGCCATCTGGTACTCCGGATCCGTTGCAGCCATCACAGGCATAGGCCAATTGTAAGTCTTCCACTCCATCCATGATCGGTACACAGACGTTGCCCGGATTGTTGCAATTTGGGGGTCCACCGACGCCGACCGGAGCCACGCCGCGAACCAAACAAGGCGCGTTCCCTTGACAGAGATTGAGGGCGTCCGGAGGAGGAATGACTTGATAAGTGATGCACTGCAGCAGGTACACCTGTGTACCGGTTCCAAATGTGGCGGGTGCAGGAATCGCTGGATTCACAGTGAGAGTGGCAGGGGTTACACCTCCAGTCGCAATGCGTGATCCTGCGACACCTCCAACTGTTACCGACATCCCAGGAAGCGCCGCTGCTCCGCCGGGGATTGTAGTCCCCATTCCGGTCGTCGCGTTGTTAACCAAAGGAAGTGTCGCGATCGGCTGATTCGGACCGCCAATCGTCCCAGGAGCTGCAATAGAGAGTTGCCACATCGGTCCTACCGCAGCAATTGAATTTGTCATCGGCACGACCATCGATATCGAATCCGGTCCGAAATCTGCTCCGAGAGCATTGTTATCCGCTGGAATCACCGCCGCAGGCATACCATTCACGACACAGTTACCAACCGGCCCACCCATCAGACCCTGCATGCCGAAGCCTGCGAGCTTGAGGTCAGCAGTGATCATGTCAAGTCCGCTCCTTGCGGTTGCCTGAGTATTCACCACTTGATTTGTCACTCTAGCCGTCTTTTGAGTGACCGTCAGAGCTCCTAGTCCAGCCGCAATGATTGCTGTGGTCATCATCGTCGCGACCATTACTTCCATCAGGGTAAATCCTCGCGAGCTAGCTAAGGTTGGCGTTGGAGATATGACCATCGATACACCCATTTATTGCTCAGTTAAGCCATAATTAATTTCATTCGGGGACCAGCGTCGTCTGAAAACTGACGGTCCTGAGTCGTTGTCCAGCACCCCTATCATTCCATTGGACCTGCACAACCACTTGCCGAGCCCCCAGTAAAGGATTTGCCGGAACGCCGTTTGTTACCTGGATTAGTCCTTGTACATTGGTTAGATTCGATGCCAGCACCAGGGTACGCCACTGTGTGCAATCACCCTGAACGACTCGAACGATGTTGACAGGGATGGGCTTGGTAACACCGACTGGCGGTGGAGCTGGGACTGCGGCACAATTTCCCGGACCAATTGTTTGGATGTTGTGATATGCCCAGGCATACTGCCGATTTGCCTGAACTCGTTCCATCATGTCTGAAGCGATATTGGTGACCATGGAAAGATCATTGGCATCTACATTTTTGGATAGCGCCATGCCTTGCATCGCAGCCATTCCCATCACACCGACACCAAGAATTGCCGCTGATACCAGAACCTCTACTAAAGTGAAGCCTTTTTCATTCCCGCATTTCATCTCGTCACCTGCTTTCTCTCTACTGGTTCTGTATGCAGGGGTTGATCGGCCTGGTACACCAGGTGACTTTGCCGGACGGAGCCAGCGAGATCGAGTAAATCAAACTGGGGTCACGGACGCTCTGTAGCTGAATCGTCTGAGTTGCCAATGGGGTAGTACTCAGGCCTCTCGGTGTAAATCCAATCGGCTGTGCTGGCACGAGAAAAAAGGTAACGCGTAGTGGGAGTCTCTCCAATCCTAGAGGAGCTGTGAATGTTACCTGGCTCTCGGCTCCCACCACATTAGCGGGTGTCGCCACAATCATCGCGTTGCGACTGATAGCCGCTGATCTAGCAAACACAAGCCGGTTATAGAGACTCGTGGTCGCTTGATAGAGTTCGTGGCGAGCGTACATCATCGTGAAGTTAGGAGCGGCCAGAGCGGCTGCAATCCCAATGATGACCGTGACGATCATGATCTCCAGCAATGTGAATCCCTGCTGGTTTTTCTCCGCCCCTCGGAAGGCCGCTTGTTTTTGATTCAACATAGCGCCTCCTGATCGAGCAAGGGGCATGCCGTTCCAGGTGAAACGTTCTTCCCATCTAACCTCTTGATTTGGTGGCATTTGTCCTTTGCCTAGGCCGCGCAATTGCGGCCATTTTTCGCGCCGATGCACGACAATTTTCGGCGAGGACCCTGTACTGTTTCGTACAGGAGTGCGGTGCGGCCAGGTATTATTCAGATAGGACTCGCTGCCATAGACAATGGAGAGTTGAGACAACGCACGGCCGATCGTGTAGGCTTCAGCTTGTAAGGAATTGCATGGAACGAAATTCTCGAAAGCTTCAGCGGTTTGCCGTCCAGCTTCCTTGCCAATTGTTGAACAATACAAACAAGTCGGACGGAACTGTCCTGAACCTATCGGCACAGGGATGTGCCATGACAGCGGAGCACCTTCCGTCTGTCTCAACCTACGTATCGTTGGATATCGATCTTTTAAATGGCGAGGAGCCGGCTAACATCGAGTTGGCTGGAGTACGTTGGGTTTCCGAGTACCGATGCGGGCTGGAATTCATCCGCATTCGACCGGATATGCTGGTGAAATTGAAAGCTTTCATATTGATGCTGGAGCAGACCTCCTAGCGAGGCTACTTTATCGCAACGGCTCGAACTTGCCGATAGGTCGTCAGACCTTTCAGAACTTTCTGGATACCGTTCTGCAGCAGGGTGACCATTCCATCCCGCATCGCCACACTGAGAATTTCGGCTGTCCTCGCTCTCGCTTGGATCAGATTCTTAATTTCTTCCGATCCCACCAGGAGTTCGTGCAGTGCCACACGTCCCTTGAACCCACTGTGATTGCAGGCGTCGCAGCCCCTTCCCCGATAGAGCGTCAAGTCGTCAGTGTACGCAACTCCCAGCTTCTCCCAATATCGTGCGCCATAGCCCAATACGAGTTCGTCATATTCTTGTTGCGTTGGGTGGTAGCTCTCTTTGCAATGGAGGCAAATGCGTTTACAGAGACGCATCGCGAGTATTCCCAACATCGCATCCGCAAAGTTAAACGAGTCACACCCCATATCCAGCAATCGAGTGACTGTTTCTACTGCGCTGTTGGTATGGAGCGTGCTCATCACCAGATGACCGGTGAGCGACGCTTCTATCGCAATATCGGCCGTTTCTTTATCCCGCATCTCGCCGATCGTAATCACATCCGGATCTGCCCGGAGAAATGCCCGCATCGCCGCGGCAAAGGTAAATCCGATTTTCGGATGCACCTGAACCTGCCTCAGACCTTCCTGAGTGATCTCGATGGGGTCCTCGGCCGTCCATATTTTGCGTTCATCGGTGTTGATGTGTTTCATCACAGCGTGCAGCGTGGTGGTCTTCCCGGACCCGGTTGGTCCGACGCAGAGGAAAATTCCGTGAGGATGTTCGGACAGCTCTCGGACGGTTTGGAGGACATCCGGAGAGAAGTCCATCGCCTCTAAGGGCATGGTTTCCTTTGCCGTTAGAAGACGCAGCACCACATCTTCGTTGTTTCCTGCGGTAGGCAATGTGGCGACGCGCAGTTCGATTTCACGGTCCTTCGCCAATTTGTAGCGGATCTTCCCATCTTGAGGTTTTCGTCGCTCGGCGATGTCTAAGTTGGCCATAATCTTGAGGCGCGACACGATCGCACGACGGTAGACGGCTGGAATTTTCATGTAGGTGAAACAACTTCCATCAACGCGGAACCGTACCGCCGTCTCTTTGCGATCCGAGTAGGGTTCAATATGGACATCAGAGGCCCCTAATCGATACGCCTCAGCGATCACCTGGTTTGCGAGGCGCACGATGGCCGAATCGTTTTCATCAATCTCTCCCGACTCAGCCTCACCGTTTCGTTCGATGCCCGCTTCGTCGACGAGTTCTCCGAGAATTTCGGTTATCGATCCGCCGTTGGCCTGTCCTGTTGCGACAAGGAGATATTGTTCGATGTCCCGCCGAAGTCCGACGGCGAAGCGTATCGTCGTACCAGGAAACGCGCGTCGTATATCGAGGCCTTTCTCCAGATCGTGCGGATCATTGATGACAATGTCGAGAACAGTTCCCTGTCGTTTCAGCGGAATCCAGGCGCTCCTTCTGAGATAATCGAAACTGAGGTTTTTCAAAAGATCCGGGTCGATGACGGTTCGTTCATCATAAGAGACGTAGGGACATTGGTAAAATTCGCTGAGCGCCGACCCGAGTGCAGACTTCGGCACGCGATACTTATCGAGCAAGAGGGTTTCCAGATCAATTTCCCGAGATAGAGATTCTTCTATTGCAGCATCGAGATCCGCCTGCTTGATAAGTCCGCGATAGGCGATACAGTCTAAAAGACTACGTCCCATCGTCATCTTGCGAGGATGTTTGGCCATTGACGACTTTTTTAGACTGGCTACCGAGAGGATCTGCCGTTTGTGATGCGTTTCAACGCCTTGCGAGACCATTCTATCTCATCCTTTCTCATCGACAATAAGAAGTTGTTTTCATGTGGCACTCTGATATCGTTCGATCTTCGCTATGGCTCAATATCGAGTCATCCAGGTACCAGAGGCACGATAGACCACGGGCAATCCACGATAGAGCCCACGACTGAGATCGTGGTCATACCACACCTCCAAGCTGCTTCCTGCACCAGCTGAGGTAATTGTCCCACCCGCTGTCACGGCTCCGTATAGTCTGACTCTTCCGGCAATCGCGATATCTCCACTTGCGTAAAGCACCCCGTTGAAATGCATGCCGGAGAGTTGAACAGGCGTCCGAACGATTTCATGACTCTGGTCCATAGGTGGAGGACTCAGTACCTGGACAGACTGTCCTGACCCACTGGGAGTAAGCACAACGTGTCCTTGCACGACCGCCATGCCTTCAAAGTATGGAACGTGCAATCTGACAACCCCGAGATTGTCTGGACGAGGAGCCGTCTGGTCGAGCGTGTCGATGAATATCAGACCCTGCTGATCGCCGCTTCCTTGTGACCGAAATACCTCGTCTGCCGAAATGCCACGTCCTGGTTCTACAATACCTTGCGGATACAGCAGGCCTTCTCGATCAATCGCGAAGTAACGGCCGAATCTTTTTGCCACTCGTTTTATGTGTTCATAGGTCCACTGATCAAGGCGAACTCCCGGAATAGGATTCTGACCCATGTGAAGGTTGCTGGGGAAACTAGGAGTCTGTCCCGTAGATGCTTGTGTAACTTGAACCGTCCCGCCTATCCACCCTTCCATCCATCGATCTTCTCGTTGCGTTACCTCGTCATATGGCTGCCCTGTTACTGAAGCAAGCGCACTCCTCAGTGGGATCTCAGCAGCCTGTGTGAGGACCAGATCACCTCCCACCTTTAACTCACCCCAATGCACAGAGACCGGCGATTCGGCTCCTTGCCGGAAGCGGCCGAGATGCTGGTCCACCTGCACAGCGGCTCCTAACGGCGGCAAGTCCATCGCGCCCAATTGCATGAGTATCGATTGCCTGACTGGAGGATTGGTATTGGCTACAACCGTCGTGTCGATTGTGCACAGTAGACCCGGCTTGGAAGGCGCGTAGACTTTGAGTTCTTCCACCTGCCCTAGATGTGTCATGGTGCGAAACATACCGGTCTCTGGATCGTTCAACAGTCGGTTGTCTGAGGGATTGCCGATCTGTAACCACACATCCGGCTGATCCGCCGTACCGATGAATTGTGAGCGACCGGACGGATCAAGAAAGGACGGCGCTCCGTCTCTATCACGATTTCGTTTTTCACGAAGAGACGAAAGCTGAGGCACAGCTGCAATTGTCTGGGGGCTGTGGAACCAAGTCACCACCAATTCACCAGCCGCATCGGCCAGTTGCTGGGCAACCGCCGCCTGGCTTGCTAATCCAGCACTAGCCGCCTCTTGTCCGGCGAGATTGAGAAGTGTCGCGCCCAACAGCGATAGAATGAGCGCAACGATCATGGCCCCCAGAAGCGCAATCCCCTGCTGACGATCTTCGATATTGAAATACAACATGTCTTCACTCCTATGATCGAAGGCTCACCTCCCGCATCATTCGATGCAGGGAGTGATTCGACTCGATTTCGAGCACGACTCGCTTCACGAGCGAAGGCTGCTGCGTGACATGACCATGCTCGTCCCAATACGAAAAATGCAGATCTGTCCAGGTCGCCGATGAGAATACTTGCTCCTCCATCGACCATCCGCATCAGCTTCACTGTTCCGTTTTCATCTCGCTTGGTGTAATAGACCACCCGATTGCTCACTTCCACAGAGGCACCAGCGGGAAACGACAAGGCTACCGGTTCAGCCAAGGTCAGCTGATAGCGTTGCCCTGAGCGGGAGAGTCGATGCGTTTCGCAGGCCTGGTGGCCACAAATGATTACGGTTTTCCCCTCGCTCCATCCACTGCCATCCTGCACCGCAATAACTGATTGGCCCGACACGACCGCACCGGTGGTCACCGTTCGATGGGCGCTGATATTGGCATGAAAGCGAAATTCATCCGGAGTCGCTGAGACGATCGAATCAGCCACCGCTAATCGGACTTCTTGTTCGAATACCTCTAAGCCCAGTCGGAGATCTTGCTGATGTCTCAGGTCATTGTGCTGTTTGCTCACATGAGCCTGCGCGACATTCAACGCATTCAATGCTGCAGCTAAGACGATCACTCCGGCCGTCAAACTGACCATCAATTCGGTCAGACAAACACCGCGCTTGTCGAACATAATACTGATGGAGCGACGGCGCGCGCATCAGATCTGGTAACATCCTCTTGGTTCATCGTTGCCCCACAAAGTTTGGATTGGCTCGAATGGTTGCCACCTGCACTTCTCTTTTGTGCCCATTGAGCCCAGAATAGGACGCGACCGCTCGAATCATCACCATGGCAGCGGAGTAGCAGTGGCCCTGGACGCTCTGCTTCAATCGTCCACACGACTGTCACCCCGTCACGCTCATAGCATGGCTGTGTAAATCCCATCACCCGCAGTTATGTCGGAGCCTTGGCCGTCATCGGCCATGAGCGTTTCTGGAATACCATCGCGATCGAGATCATCTTCCAGGAGAGACTGCCATCGAACGGAACGCTTCGCTTCCAACCTTGCCTGGGCCAGCTCGATCGCCTTACTGTTCAGGCCGCCCTGTTGTACGTGCCTGGAAGAAACCTCCACTGCACCCAGGGTACCCATCAGTGCAACGCCTGACAATCACCATCGCCACCATCACTTCGATCAGACTGAAACCATCATTCTTCATCGTTCGTCTCATAGGAGCGATACCCGACCCGTGATGCTCACAGTCAGCTGCTGGGTCTGTCCTTCTAGACTGTGAAGTTGAATCGTCGTGGCACTGGCAGAACGTCCGCTTGGATGGAAGAGGATCTCCGGCCCTGCGCTTGGCTCTTCGATAACAATCCCCTTTCCGCCATAGTGATACGTGTGATGTGTGGTCGCGGTGTTGACGAACTGAGTGGTAAGGGCCTGCTGTTCCAGGTCGACAACGATTCGAACGCGATCCCGATAAGTCATCGCAAGCTGTCGGGCAAGGCGCAGTTCCGAAGCGATTTCCTCGGTCGTACAACGAATCTGACTGCGCGAGTTGAGGACCGAGTAGTTGGGAGCGGCCATCGTGGCGACAATCCCTATGATCGCGACGACCACCATGAGTTCCATCAATGTCTTACCTTCTTGCTTCATATCCTTCTCACTATCTCGTGCTGATGAGGTAGTCCGACGCTATGTCAAGACTCGTGCCACCCATAATTGGAGCCTTCACGGATTGTGTGCTTACCGAATAACTATTGGATGAAAAGTCCCTAAACCATTGAATCGATGGAACCCAAATGAAAGGATCTGGGATGATCCCGAAAGGGTACCCGTCTATCAGGAATGAGAGAAAGCCGATGGCAGTAGTACCTCAAGAGATACAGTTGTTTATTGAAGAGATACAGTACGAAAGGGTGGGAATCGGCCAGGAGAGCCGTTATCCGGCTAAGAGACCGTGATACCACTCAAGGAGAGGTCGACCAAAGAAGAGAGCCACCAACGCACCACAAACCAGAAATGGTCCGAAGGGAATGTAATCCTCGCGCTTGATTACCTGTGCGGCAATAAGGGTAACCCCCACGAGTGATCCCAGAAGCGACCCTACCATGATCGTCATCAGCGCGGGCTTCCAACCCAGAAATGCCCCGATCATTGCCAGAAGCTTGATGTCCCCTCCCCCCATCCCCTCTTTCCCGAAGAGATAGGGGCTGGCCCATGCAAGAAGCCACAGGATTCCTCCGCCGACAAGAAGTCCCAGTAAACTATCCACGAATCCGAGGGGTAAGACGGTGGTGGCACAGACAAGGCCTACAATGATTCCAGGAAACGTCACGGCATTGGGGATGATCTTATGAGAAAGGTCCGTCCCGGCGACCACGAGAAGGGCTGAATAGAGCACGCTGTACGCCACGGCCATCCAGCTCGGACCGAAGAACCAGAGGAGCCCGACATACCCGGTAGCATTCAGGATCTCCACCAAGGGATAGCGGAATGGAATGCGAACGGTACAATGCCTACAGCGTCCGACCAGCGCGAGGTAACTCAGAATGGGAATGTTATCGTGCCAGGCAATGGAGTGAGCGCATTTCGGACAGTGGGAGCCTGGCCACGCGATTGATTCTTGCCGCGGTAAGCGATAGATGCAGACATTGAGGAAGCTACCGATGAGTGCGCCCAAAAGACCGGCTATCAGTAGCGGTAACAGTAGTGGCTCCCCATGCATAATTGCTCAGAGTCCTTCCCTTACCCAGTAACCCTACTAGGGCCAAAGTGCCTTTCTTTACATTCTTGAATGATCATTCCATAATAACGACATTATCCTTAGGCGCGATTCCCGCTGGAGCATTATGAGTATACCTGATGTCCATACCTTCTAATATGGAGAACTAACTACTATGATGAGGACAGCTATGATGAGAACAATTGCAAAGCCGCGGTCTCGGAGATCTCTCGCAGATCTTGAACCTCCCCCTCGCACAAAACGGCCTGAGTCGCTCACGTCACGCGAACAGGAAATTTTGGAATTGATCTGGGCGGGATTTAAGAACAAGGAAATCGGTCAGCGGTTGAAGATCAGCGTTAAAACCGTCGAAGCCCACCGCGCCAATATGATGAAGAAAATGCGGGTGTCGAATACGGCTCAACTGCTGAAAACCGCCATCCAGGGCAGCGTACTTAGGATTCGGTAAAGTCGCCCTGGGTCGGACGTTGCTGACGAACCGCCTCAAACAGGACTATGGCTGCCGCAGCGGACACATTCAACGATTGGACTTGACCTCTGAGAGGAATGCGGACACAGTCATCGCAATGTTGCAGGACGCCGGGTCTTATTCCGGTACCCTCCCCTCCCAGAACCAGCCCAACCGGTTCTCGTAGGTTGATGTCCGTAAATACTTTATTCGCCGACGGCGTCACCCCATAGATCCACACTCCGGCCGCTTTCAACGACTCGATCGATCTGCTCAAGTTCGTCACGCGTGCAACGGGGATGTGATCGATAGCTCCGGCCGAGGCCTTGGCCACCACGGACGTAAGTCCGGCCGCTCGTCGTTCAGGGATAAATACTCCATGGGCGCCAGCCCCCTCCGCCGTCCGAAGCACGGCGCCGAGATTGTGTGGATCTTCGACTCCGTCCAAGACCACCAAGAGTGGCGCCTCATGCCGTTGGGCCGCTCGAGTGAGAATCGACTCTTCCGTTTGATAGGCCTTTGCGGAGGTAAAGGCTACAACGCCTTGGTGTTTGCCGTTGGGAACCAGACGGTCGAGGGAGGTCTGAGGCTGAACATGAACCGGAACACGGCGTGATCGAGCCAGTTGCACCAGGTCGGTGAATTGTTTGTCGGTACGAAGAACCAACATGCGTTGCAATGGTCTGTTTCCGGCCTTCAGCGCTTCGCGTACGGCATGGAGGCCGTAGAGAATTTCCTGCGCCTCAGCGCTTCCACCGGGTGGTGCCATCGGGCTTGTCCTCGATGATGATTCCCTGAGCCTCGAGGAAGCGACGAATCTCGTCAGCCTTCTTGAAGTCTTTCGCTCTTCTGGCCTCATTCCGTTCAGAGATCTTCCCTTCAATCTCAGAATCAGTCAGATCTGTTCCAACTTTGAGTTCCGCTCGACTCGAAACTGACATTGTCGCTGTCGCCTCCAGCTCGATTTTGGCGTGAAACCGCCATCGGTCGAGTTGGAAGAGCCCAAACACCGCACCCAGATCACGGAAGACCGAGCGTGCTATCCGTCTCCCAACCGTCGACAAACCTCGCTCGATAAGCCGGTTTACTTCTCCTCGGAACCTCTGAAAAGCGGCCAATGCTACGGAAGTGTTCAAATCATCGTTCATCCCCTGACAAAACTCCTCGCGCATGTGAGTGATGGACCGAGCAAGATCTTCTTCACCAAGCATTCGAGTTTCTGGTTCGGTCAGTCTATTGAAGAGGTCATAAAACGCATCCAGCGTCTGCTTTGACTCCTTAAGTCCCTGGTCTGAGAAGTCCAATGGCCCATGGTAGTGCGTGGACAGAAGGAAGTAGCGGAGTGTTTCTCCGGTGACTGCCTCAGGCCATTCTGACTTCTCGAAAATCTCCCTGATCGTGAAGTAGTTCCCAAGCGACTTCGACATCTTCTCTTTATTGATCTGCACAAACCCGTTGTGGACCCAATAGCGTGCGAACTCTTTTCCCGTCGCCCCGCATGACTGCGCAATCTCGTTCTCATGGTGCGGGAAAATGAGATCCATCCCACCGCCATGGATGTCGAAGGTTTCACCGAGGTGTCGGATCGACATGGCGGAACACTCGATATGCCAACCAGGCCGTCCTGGCCCCCAAGGACTCGGCCATGAAGGCTCACCACGCTTGCTGCTCTTCCACAACGCAAAATCCATCGGGTGATGTTTTCGTTCATCCACGTCCACGCGCGCACCGGCTTGCAGGTCATTGAGTCGTCGTTTTGACAGCCGTCCGTATTCCGGATATTTCGAGACCTCAAAATAGACATCTCCATCCACCACGTACGCCAACCCTTTTTTGACCAATTGTTCCGTCAGCTGAATGATGTCGGCGATATGTTCGGTGGCTTTAGGTTCCACCGTTGCCCGCTTGGTCCCGAGCTTGTCCATGTCCTGGTAATAGGCCTCGATAAATTCTGAAGTGATCGCGCTGCAGGACACTCCTCGCTCATTTGCCCGCTTGATGATCTTGTCGTCCACATCCGTGAAGTTCTTCACGAAGGTCACCGCATAGCCACTGTATTCCAAGTAACGCCGGAGCACGTCGAATATCAATGCACTGCGCGCGTGACCGATGTGGCAATAGTCATAGACCGTCACGCCGCACACATACATCCTCACCGTCTTCGGCGCGATCGGCTCAAACGGCTCCTTCTTCCCGGTAAGCGTATTGTAGATCTTGAGCATGTGAAGGCCCTATGGAGTCGTGGGGCTACGCTTCGGCCAATGGGACCAAAGAAAATACCCGAGGGCAAGCGCTAAAAACAGTCCGATGACGATGTCAAATTGATGAAAGTAGTCCCGAAGATGTTCCCACTGTTCACCCATACGAAGGCCGATATAAGCCAACAGATAGCACCAGGGCAGCGCCCCGACAAATGTGAAGACGACAAACCGTGGGAAATTCATCTTCGCAATGCCGGCCGGGAGTGAAATGAACGTACGCACCACCGGGAGCATTCTGCTGAAAAAGACGGCCGCCTCTCCATATTTTGCGAACCAGCGATCGGCGATATCCAGATCGCGGTGCGAAACCAGAAAATACGGACCATAGCGCTCCGCAAATGGTCGTCCACCCCAGACACCCGCATAGTAGGCCACGATCGACCCGAGAACATTGCCGACCGCGCCGGCCAGCGTGACTCCGAGCATCGTAAACTGTCCGGTCGTGACCAGATAGCCGGAAAACGGCATGATAATTTCGCTCGGCAGCGGAATGCAGGCGCTTTCGACGGCCATCGTGAAGAGGATGCCCCCATAGCCGAACCTTGCAATACACGCAATGATGAATCGGCTCAACTCACCAATGACGGCTTCGATCAGGCCTCCGATCACGACCCTAACTGCCTTGTACGGTCGATCGTTGACCGAGGGGTTGAGGACTTCTTGACACCCCGGTTCATGATCGGTTCCCACGCGCGGAATTGATCCAGCACTCCATAGTGCGTCGTATCCAGACGGATCGGCGTGATGGAAACAAACCCTTCTTCGATCGCCTCGTGATCGGCGTCCTTACTGCGGCTCCACGATATCCGCTCGCCGGCAATCCAATAATACTTCCGTCCGCGCGGATCGAGCTTTTCGATGATCGGATTATGAAACCGCCTTCGGCTGAGACAGGTGACCCGCGCGCCCCTAATTTCGCGTCGCGGCCGATTTGGGATATTCACGTTCACGAGCGTTTCCTCAGGCAGACCGTGAGCGAGGACAAGCCGAGCGACGCGTACCGCATAACTTGCACCAACGTCAAAGCGAAATGTGTCCAACCCTTCTTGGGAGACCGCCACGGACGGTATTCCAAGAATGGTCCCTTCCATCGCCGCCGACACGGTGCCTGAGTACATCACATCGTCGCCGAGATTGACCCCTTTATTAATGCCGGACACGACGATGGCGGGCGGTTTCGGCATGACTTTGAGCAGCGCAAGATTCACGCAATCCACCGGGGTTCCATTCACGGCATACGTGCGTGGGCCCAGTTGGTGAAGACGCAATGGCTTGTGCAATGTCACGGCATGAGCGACTGCCGTGCGCTCCCGATCCGGAGCGACAATCCAGACTTCCCCGATCGCAGCAAGCGCCTTCGCCAAGGCTGTGATTCCCGGCGAGTGGATACCGTCGTCGTTGGTCACAAGGATGCGCATAATCGGCCTTCAACAAAAAGAGCTGCTCGAGGCAGCTCCACGGATCAAGACTGGGCCGGTGGATACACCCGCTCAGTCCTCAGCCCTCATCACTAGCCGGAAGATTGGTCGGGGCCGACCTGTTCGGCCACGCGTCCTCGTTGTTCAACCACTCGGCGTGAACGGGCTTCGCGCCGTGCGACGCGACGGTGTGGCAGCTCCACTGAAAGGTGACGAGCCCGTAGGAGCTCATACCTTTATGGTAGGGAAGGGCGAGGCGCGACGTCTCGAAGTCGATGAAGTTCAACCGGCCCTTGAGCGCCTCGATCTTCCGCGGAAGATCGGGCGAGATGAAGATCTCGCCGCGCCGAGTGTACTCGATCTGGCGCCGCTGCCGGTCGGCGTTCGGGCCGATCGATCCGTCGGCTTTGACGAGGCAGTCTTCCGGAATGTCGAACAGCGACGTCTTCCCGTCGCGGAACCATCCAGTCGACGAGATCGGATCTGTCCTCCGCCTTGCACGTCCCGATCGAGAAGAGCTCGAGCATGTGCGGCCTGGGCGTGGCGAGCGGGCCCCAGCATTCGGCGAAGCCATCCTTTGCGACGCTCGTCGGCGACGCGGTACTCGCAACTCGTGCACTTCGATCACGCGGCACGAGCCCGACGGAGTGGACGGACAGCGGTGCATCGAGACGCGACTCGTAGCAGCGCCGCGGCGTCCTCGACATCGTTGCGCAGCATCGCCACCTCGGCCGAGACGTCGACCTCGGTGACGAGATCGAGCTCGGCGAGCTGCTCGCGCGTGCCGGTGTAGCGGGCGGTGAAGCCGGACGGTGCCGTCGCGAGAAGTGCGACTGCACGAGCTCGAAGAGGCCGGGAATGTTGTCGAGCCCGGCGATCTTGCTCGTGTCGACAAGGACCAGGAAAGGGCTGGATGACGACGCCGGGCAGGACCTTCTCGAGCGAGGAGGACCTGGAAGGTGATGTCCTCGATCTTCTCCGCCCATTTGGAGAGAACGCCGAACGGCTTGCGCGAGCTGCGCATGCAGCCGCCCTTCCCGGCGGCGAGGGACGACGCGTGCTCGGCGCCGTCGAAGGATTTCGACTTCACCTCGAGAAGGCGGACGGTATTTCCGTTCTTCTCGAGGGATGTCGACGCGGGCCTGTTGCCGGCCGACGAGGAGAGTCGCCTCGAAGAGCGTGACCTGGTCGCGACCGAGCTCATCGAGGGTGCGCTGATAGTCGTCGACAACGCCGCGGCCGTACTCGAGCTGCACGCCGTCGACGTATTTCGCCTTGGCCAGCGCCTCGACCATGTACCCGCCCTCGGCGAGGAGGGCGAGGTAGGGGTCGATGTCCCGGTTGTCGGGATAGCCGTTTTCGCGGAAGAAGAGCTTGGCGTCGCAGCCGCGAGCGGCCTTGAAGTCGGATTTGGAGAGGGAACCGATGCATC
>CAWKJK010000046.1:0-34325 GCA_963849655.1 uncultured Nitrospiraceae bacterium | reverse complement strand
CACCAGATTGCTCTTGGAGATCGGGAACCCTTGGCCATCTTATAAACTTGATGGGATAAGAATTCGCGAGGTTCGTTCCGCTCTTGTTGACATCCGGTAGAGTCCGGAGGAGGGTAAATCTGTCTCTTGGACGTATTCTCCAACGCAATCAGGAGCAATCGATCGTGGCCGTGCGGATACGTGTAATTACGCAGCTCATCCACACTAAACTTTAATGGGGCTGTACGGACTTGGACGTCTCGACCCGATTTCGATGATGGTCGTCGTCCGTCTACCGCCGGCCGATCGCCGAATTTAGTGAAGCAGACAATGTTGATGCTGATCCTATAGACCTCCATCTCCTTGACCGGCTTGACCTTCGGCGCAAAGTACATCGTGAACGTTGCGATGACGTCTTTGGTGGGCGGGGCCCCGTGATAAAACGCGACAACCGTCATCAATTTGTCGGTTGCCGAAAGCTTCACGCCGTATCCCTCGGGGAATGTGGTCTCGGACATCTCGAGTCCGGCTCCACCGAAGAAGAGAGGCTCACCGGGACAGGACACGCTGGGCTTGGTGTTGTTGATCATCAAAATATGATGTAGGTAATTCCTCGGCAACTCTTTCCCGTCGATCGTGGAAAGAGCCGACTTGAAGCCGACCAAATACTTGTCTTCAGGCAACTGGAAATTGAACCGAGGCATGGAATCGCCCATATCGCCTTCGCCATGGCCGGTCGGAAGATCAATGGGGCCGAAGGTCAGCGTCGCAGAGTTTTCTCCATAGGTAATCTTTGACCCGACGTGTTTTTTCAGCGTGGGGATGGCATGGTGATCATGCCCCCCATCCGCGTAGGCTGATGAGATGACGAAGAAGATAGAGAGAAAAAAGGTGAGGAATTTACGCATAAGACCTCCCAGAGGAAGTGAAGCGGTGATGTTAGACCGGACTCCGAGTTCTTGATATGGCTGGGGAGAAACAAACTGTTCATTGGACGCTGGCCGGTGATGGTGTCACCTTCTTCCAGTGATAGGTACCGCCGTGTTCCTTCGGCGGAATGTTTCTCGTATCGACTCGTGTATACCACCAGATTCCCTTCGCCTGTGTGCCGTCTTCCGAGAGAAGGACCTCAAATCCGCCTTCGCGATCGTTGCCGGGCTGATGCCAGGTGCCTTGCCACAGACGATCAGCAATCTTCGTGGTGACGAAGCGTCCGCCATGTTGGGTGTACGGCCCATTGCCGTCCTTGTCCAGCGTGGCCTTGTATCGCTTTTCGTCCTCGACTTCGAGAATATCCCATTCCCCGCTCACATCCGGCATTGCGGCGGCATTGCTGACAAGCTTTTGAGATCCGACGGCCATCGCCGGTGAGGCGAGAGGACCCCCTAATTGAGCGGATCGAAATGATTCATGCCACGACAACAGCTGCCACCGGCCGGCACGACGTTCCAGAACCCCGGTTTCCCTCAAGGGAAGTACCGTCCGCTTGACTGCGGATCCCTCCCCCGACATAGCGGGTGTAATCGAGTTCCATCGTAAACCAGGCCAGGTCGCCTTTCGTCCAGACTTTGAGATCGGTAATCGGGATTTCAATCTTCTGCGTGTTGATGAATTCTTCACGCATTTCCCGTTCGAATTCCGGCCAGCCGACGTATTTGCGACCCCCCACCGAGTAACTGACGATATCGGCATCGTGAGCCATAAGACGAGACAACGTCGGGAGATCTTTTTCTGCATTGGCCCGGACCATTTGCCGAATAGCCGCTTCCGGGTCTGAAGGTTCACCGGCGCTTGCAATCGTCGTAAGGCCGATGAGAAGGAATAGGCTCCTACAGACAATCGATTCGCAACGGGGCATAAGGGTCTCCATGTACGTGACAAAGTTCAAATGACCAGGGAAACTACACGGCCTGATGAGCCATGTCAACAACGAAGTAAAATTAGGACGAACGAGGAGCGACCACCACCACAGTGACATTGTCTTCGCCGCCACGATCGAGCGCCGCATTGACGAGGCGATTGCAGACCTGAGTCGGATCGAGCTCGCCGGCAGCGATCGCCGTTCGGATATCCTCGTCCTCCAGCATCTTCGTCAGTCCATCCGAGCAGAGCAGGACCAGGTCTTCCGGCAGTATGGGGAAGGCCGTGATGGTAGGTTTCACCGTCTCGCCTATCCCCAAGGCACGCGTCAACACATGCCGTTCCGGATGAGTTTTCGCCGATTCTGCCGTGAGGATGCCGCGTTCCAGATATTTTTCGATCAACGAATGGTCTTTGGTCAGAGGGGTCAGCATGCCTGATCGAAACCGATAGGCGCGACTGTCGCCGACATGGGCGATGTAAGCGATCGGAGCAGGACCCGAAATGATCGCCAGCAGCACCACGGTCGTGCCCATGCCTTTCAGCTTCGATTTTGATCGAGATCGATTGAGGATTGCGTCGTGTGCCCGGCTGATCAGGTCCGTCAGCACATCCGTGGGAGACGTCTGAGCGTTACCAAGCAGGTGGCTTGATGTTGCAGCCTCGGCCCGCACCGTGGCGATGGCTGTCTGAGCGGCGACTTCGCCACCGACATGACCGCCCATTCCATCCGCGACAGCCCAGACACCCGCTTCATCAATGACAGCGAACGCGTCCTGGTTGAGGGCGCGCACAAGCCCGATCTCGCTCCGACCGATGCCGATCCAGAGGCTCATCGGGAATCAGCCGGTTGAAGAGTGGTCGACAATGATGGCCTGAACCGTGACACGATGTTCTCATCATGACGTCGTTTCATAATTGGTCCAACGCCTCGGAGAAAGATGAAGCTGGAGGTCGGCATTTCGTGGATTGTAGCCTTGATTTCGCTTAGGAGACAAGCTAGAGTTCGAAAGATTATGAGGAACGTAGTGGGGCAATGAGTAGGCCATCGATCGTATGACTGCGCCGGCGAAGCGAATTCGTATTACTGTGGGGAGAGTTCAGCTGGAAGCCGAACTCAGAAAGACGAAGACGGCTGATGAAGTCTACGCGGCCCTTCCGATCACGGCTGCGATCAGCATGTGGGGAGAAGAGTTCTACTTTCCGATTCCTGGAGTCCGCGACTATCGGGAAACCGCGACGACTCAGGTGAAGGTCGGAGACATTGCTTTCTGGGGAGCAGGAAAGGTTTTGGCGATCTTTTTTGGGAGACCCCGATGAGTTTGGGGGCCGATCCGGTTCCGGCTGATCGGGTCAATATCATCGGCAGAATCGTCGGGGATGCGAGCCGATTTCGACAGGTCATGGAAGTTCCGACGATTCATCTTGAACCGGGGTGAAGAGATGCGGCTATCGAAAGAGCGTGTGCGGCATATGGCCGAGATCCTCACCGGTCGTCTCCAAGAAGAAGGACACATCGACTTAGTCGGAGAGCGCAAGGGATTCGTCGAGGCATTGGATCGGATCATCACCCATGAGTTATCCGCTGAGGATCGTGTGAATGCGGAAGTACGGCAACTGCTGAAGGGCTATGAACATCAGATTGAGCAAGGGCAGGTGGATTATCAAAAGATGTTCCAGATGGTGAAACAAAAATTAGTCCGTGAACGGGGCATCATTTTATAACGTGTGAAACGCGAAGCGTATTTCGTGAAGCGTGTACGAACGACGAGATACGAGCGACTGACGATGGGCGTTGCATGTTGAGCGAGGACAAAGTCAGTCATTTGTCCCATGTGATTCTCACGGCCGTCAAGCAACATGCTGGAGCGAGGGTCAAGAGCGATGATGCGCGGTTGTTGAAAGAGATCAAGCGCGTGTTGGCCGCCGAGTTGGTCCAAGAACAGGAAATTGATCGAAAGGTAAAAGCCAAACTCGCGTCCTACTCCCGAGGCATTCTTGAGGGGAGTAATGAGTGGGACGTGTTGTATCGAAAAACGTTCGAGGAAGAGATGCGCAAACAGACGAAGCTCTGAAGAGCGAGGACATGTGGCATGAACAAGATTCTCCAACGAACGGCAATCGTGAGTATCGTGCTGGTGCTTGTCGGCATGACGGCATGTTCGCAGAAGCGTAAGCCGCTGGTGCCGCTGGTGCTCGAGGGCGAGGTGAAATCTCAAGCCACCATGCTGACGGAACAAGGCACACAAGCCTACCAAGCCAAACAGTTTGAAGAGGCCAAGCGATACTTTGAACAGGCGGTTGTCACAGAACCACAATCCGGCCAGGCCCACTACAACTACGCCTTGGCATTGAATGCGCTGGGTGATTCCGAGGTCGCGAGGCAACACTTTATCGAGGCTGCCGACTTAGCACCAGGAGACAAAATCATCTGGGACTCGCCGGCGCTTTCACCATACGGGAATCCTGAAAATAAGAACAAGCCCAATCTGCGGCCCAATATGCCGCGCCGGTCGTCATTCGGCAGCGGCATGCCCTCCGGCGGTTATTAATTCCGAAGAAGGATGGATCTATGAGCAAAGAGCTTGTGGTAGGGGATCAGGCACCGGAACTCTCAATCCCGGATCAACATGGAAAGACGATGACCCTGAAGAGCTTCAAGGGCAAGCAGATCGTGCTGTACTTCTATCCGAAAGACGATACGCCGGGGTGCACGAAAGAATCGTGCGACTTTCGCGACGTCGAGTCACAGATTGTTCGGGCGGGAGGCACAATCGTCGGCGTGAGCTTGGATGGGAAAGAATCGCACCAGAAGTTCATCAAGAAATTCGGATTACCGTTCCCGCTCCTCAGCGACGGAGATGCCGCGATCTCCAAGGCGTACGGTGTCTATAAAGAAAAGAATATGTACGGCAAAAAGTATTGGGGTATCGAGCGCAGCACGTTCGTCATCGATCCCGAAGGTAAGCTGAAGGCCATCTTTCGGAAAGTGAAAGTCGATGGCCACGCGGATGAAGTCCTCAAGGCGCTGAAAGCCTGAACGAAGGGCCGATGACTGTGGGGTCAACGGCCACCTGCCTACGCATCGCCCGATTGTCTCTCATTTCTCTCTTCGCCGTGTTCATCGACTCATCGCTTCTCCATGCTGCGGAGAAGGCCTCTGCCACAATACTCGTGCAGGATGCGCTCACGTCCCCGAATCAACCGGCGACCATTGAAGCCAAACTGACCTCGAAAGGTTTCTTGACCAGCAACCCACTCGGGGGAGAACCGCTTGAACTGGTGGTGGAGGGGAAAGTCGTTTCCACGGCTATGACCGGCGGAGACGGCAAGGCATTCTTGACGTACACTCCAAAAGCCCAAGGCCTTGTGCCGATCCAGGTCCGTGTCAGGAATAGTCCCCGCGTCTCCTCGACAGAAGGGCAAGCCAACCTCGCCATATGGGAAAAACGGCAACCCATCCTCATGATCGAACTGTCCTCACTGATCGAAGAACCGATGCCGAGTCGAATTCCTTCCATCGGGATGGGGCCTGAATCGGAACGAAAACCAATGCCCGAGGCAACCGAGGAGCTCGGCAAGCTCACTCAGTTCTATTACCGAGTCATCTATGTCGTCACCTGGCCTGCCGGGGCGGACAGGTTCGAGGCGATGGCCGAGGCCAGAGACTGGCTGAAGACACACAAGTTCCCTGCGGGCTATGTGCTGACGCTTCCACTGGATACCGACGCCATAGGAACAAAAATTGACGAGCTCCATGCCGCCGGCTGGAAAACCGTCAAGACCGGGATCGGCCGATCCAAAGCGTTTGCCGAAGCGTTTCTGCAGCGACGTCTCCAAGCCGTCATCGTACCGGAACCGATGAAAGGTGACGTGCCGCGCAAAGCGAAAGTGGCGAAGGATTGGAAGGAGGTGAGGAAGAAGTTGTAGAGGCGTGGCGGCACTGATGCGTGAGTTGTTCCAGGCATCTCGGCTCCTCGGCATCTGCTAAGCTTATTTATGAACACTTTACAGCAATGAATAACAGCAGCAGGTTAGATCCCCCCAGTTCCGAGACAGGTATCAACAATGGCAAACAGGCCTTACTTTAGATTGTCCATTGATGAACTTGAAAAATTGTTTGAGTCGTCTAAGGGCAACAGAGCTTTACTTATCCAGCTGGACGAGGAGTTGAGCAACAGAGATAGACCTCGCGCGAAAGCACTCGCCAAGAAAGTGGCAGATTGTCTTGGCGATGCAGGCTCAGCCAAAGTCTGTGAGCATCTGGTCTCTCCAATGCGATCTGTACCAAAGCCTGATGTTTCAAGCGGTTCTAGTGGAATAGCAGATGTTTCCACAAGAGCAGATAGATCAAGCAATCCTCCCCAAAATAGCCGGACCAATCCCAAGCCTTCGCCAACCTCGCCAGTCGAACAGGAACGGGTGGTAGTGAAGCCATCGCCGTTTCCTAGAACTGTAGATTTTGGCGATGCTACGTCACAATTTGCTCTCGAAGTGGAAACCAAACCGGGGCCAGACTCAGTATTGGCGGCGTGGCTCACATTGGAAGTTCTGACTCCCCAAGCCTTACCCAATGCCCGTGAACTGGAGTCGATTGGACGTGCTCTAGTACGCCTAGAGGAATATTCTGAACCTTGGAAGGAACAACGATACTGGAGGCGCGGAAAAGAACGTACTGTTCACTGGATGGTGTATCTAGGAGAGCTCGACCTTGAAAAGGCAACAAAGGCGATGCTCAATAAATATCCAGATGAGGCAGTCGATGAACGCGCAGATGTGCGTGGGAATACGACCTTGGCAGTTATGGTGGTTGATAATCAGGGCCGTCCGGCTGAAGGTAAGACATTCTTGTCCAGCTTCGCTTGGGGGTACGGCCAGGTTCGTGCAGGACGACTGAAAGGTTTAGCCGCATTTCCAGAGGCAGAGCGTGCAATCAAGATGGAGCTAGAAAAGCGGCTTGTTAGGCAGAATGAAGAAGGCGAGATACTGCCCCTTAGCTACGGCGATATCCAAGCCACTATTGACTGGCTTATCAAAGTACTCAATCTATCTGAGGAAGAAGTAATTCGGCCAGGCATCGCAATTCGGGTGCCCCAGTGGGGTCTGTATAATGAGCCGCCGGAGCCAGAAATTCTCAATAGCTTCTTCATAACCGACTTGGCTAAGACGCGAGAAGCATTCGATTGTGGGCACGTAGGCAAGGCGCTTTCCGCTTACATGGGTGTCGGATTGGTTCGAGAACGGCAAAACGTTGTGTACAACAAGGACATTCTTGCCAAGATTCTGACACCCGCGAGAATGCCTTTAACGCGTTGGCCGAGCCCTGGCCGCCATCCGTTGGTCCTGATGCAGCAGGCGGCAGTCAATCACTCCGTGGTGGAGATCGCCAACGGTGGTATGGTGGCCGTGAATGGTCCCCCCGGCACCGGTAAGACAACCTTGCTGCGTGACATTATATCAAAAGTGGTGTTGGACAGGGCTATTGCTATGTCGAAATTCGACAAACCTGTCCAAGCCTTTACACACTTCGCTCAGATGATGACCGGGAGGGCTTACACTCATCTCTATAAGCTTGATGAGAGCCTGATCGGTCACGAAATTGTAGTAGCATCGTCTAATAACAAAGCTGTCGAGAATATCAGTCGAGAGATTCCCGCTAGCAAGGCAATGGCTAGTGATCTCACTCCACAGGCCAGATATTTTCAATCCATTTCGGATGCTGTCGCCGCAGGTAAGGGGCCTATCAAAGACGGAGCGACGTGGGGATTGGCTGCGGCTGTGCTTGGAAATTCTTCAAATCGTTCTGCTTTCACTCAGTCCTTCTACTGGCACAAGAAGCGTGGCATGGCCCGTTACCTCAAGGCTATCTTAGGTGGAGATGCGCCTGAGGATGATGAGGAGGATGGAGAAGAAGGAGATGAACCGAGGCTTCTTGATGTCGTCACTATCGAGCAACCACCCCGAGGAGAAATCGAAGCACTGGAGCGTTGGCGCATCGCACGACATGATTTTCTGGCCAAACTGAAGAACGCCGAAGCCTTGCAGAAGCAGGCACAGGCAGCTTACGAAGCAGTCATACAAAGACCTGAAGCTGTCAGGCGAGTTGCTGACGCCACATGTACATTGCAGGAGGCCAAGCGGTCGTATATCGCTACGATTGACAAAGAAGGACTTGCCAAACGGTTGCACGCCATGGCCGTGGATGCTGAGCGAAAGGCAGCAGAAGACTGTACTGCAATCGACCGTTTACGTCCCGGATTCTTTGCGCGCTTATTTAATCTTCGAAGCTATCGCGAATGGCATATACAGATGGCGGGCGCACACAGTTCCCTGAGTAATGCGCGAATGCAGCTGAAATCCACTGCTGAAGCAGAACAGCACGCTGCCATGGATGCGACTCTGGCTAGAAGGTTGGTTAGAGATTCCGAGCTGAAAAAACAAGAGGCTGAGGCTGTGCTTGCCCAGCTCATGGGGATAATTGAAGCGCTGCGCCCCAAGATGAGGGTAAACCTAGCGGATGAAGATTTTTGGAACGAAGATGATGGAACCCTTCAACTGAAGTCGCCATGGATTTTCGAAGAATGGCAGCAGTCACGAGATAGCCTATTTGTGAGTGCTTTCTCCTTACATCGCGCGTTCATTGATGCAGCAGCCAAGCCGCTGCGGCACAATTTAAGGGCGGTGCTAGGCGTGATGAACGGGCGCTCACTGAAAGAACAGCAAGAATCAGCTCGTCGTTCTCTTTGGGCTTGTCTGTTCTTGGTTGTCCCGGTTATTTCCACCACCTTTGCTTCGACAGCTCGGCTGTTCGGAGAGCTGGGTAAAGAACAATTGGGCTGGTTACTCATTGACGAAGCAGGTCAAGCCATGCCGCAAGCAGCCGTAGGAGCAATTTGGCGCGCTGAGCGCACAATTGTGATTGGAGATCCTCAGCAGATCGACCCGTTGTGACTACGCCTCCCGCGTTGATCCGATCAATATTTTCTGAGTTCGGAGTAGACACAGACAAATGGGCTGCACCAGAAATGTCTGCACAAATACTGGCCGACCGTATAAGTTGGTTTGGCACTGAAATCAAGACAGATGATGGCGAGATCTGGATTGGTTCACCATTACGTGTCCACCGCCGTTGTGAAAATCCAATGTTCAAGATTTCAAACCATGTGGCTTATAACGGCCTAATGGTCTATGGAACGCAGCCAGGAAGCTCACAGCTTGGCGCGAGCCTTGGTGACAGCTGTTGGATAAATGTTGAAGACAATCCCATTGGAAAGTGGTCCGAGGCGGAAGGAGAACTAGCATTAAACTTACTGAGAAAGCTGATGAACGATGGTATTGAGGCCCCTGACATCTTCTTTATTACTCCATTCCGGATCATCGCGAATAAACTCCGTGAACTAATTTGTTCGGATCGGTCAATTGCGGCTCGTCTATCAGAAAACCCATGGGACTGGGACTCGAGATCGAGTTGGGACCGTTCATACATTTCAAGGTAAGGAAGCCGATACCGTTGTGATTGTGCTTGGAGCAGGATCGGATAATTCTGTGGGTGCACGATTGTGGGCTGGACGTCCACCTAACCTGCTCAACGTGGCGGTGACTCGTGCTAAGCATCGCCTATACGTAATTGGAAATCGTGATGCGTGGAAAGATGCAGGGGCTTTTGCTCATCTTGCACAGAATCTTCCATTAGGCCGACCATTTTCGTAGGATCATCCTGCGCTTCACTATCACGAACTCGATTACCGCCGCGTCTCACGGCGATTCCAAGCGCGTGGGGGTTCCGGAGGCAGCCGAAGTCTCTTCGAAAAGGTCGTGCGATGACCGCATGAGTTAGCGCAGCTCTGCCGCCGGAGCGTATCACCACCACGCAAATCGAAGGCCATAGCTCCACGATTTATCTTATTTTACGAAATACCGTTGTCCTAAAACAACGAGGATTGTTATTTTAGGATCCAGAAGACCATGCATCGTCCCGTCCCGGCCGCTATGTGAATGTGCCCTCCTCGGAGGAGCCGTTCCAGGCTTTCGTGCCGGCGCCGCTGCCTCCCCAGCCGCCGGTGAAATGGAGCCGACGACGCGCTTGTGGCACTCGGCCGTCTCGATGAGGTCACCGTGCTGCTGCCCAATGCCGACCTGCTGCTCTGCAGCTTCGTCCGTAAAGAGACGGTGTTCTCTAGCCAGATCGAAGGCACGCAGTCGTCGCTTGCCGATCTCCTGCTGTTCGAAATCCATGAAGAACCCGGCGTTCCGATCGACGATGCATGGGAGGTGAGCCGTTACGTCGCGGCACTCGAACAGGTCGTAGACCATCTCACAGAGCATGGCGTCATGGAGCCGGCCCGGCTCTACGAATCGCCGTTCACGGACATCGCGCCATATGGTCCAGATGGATTGTTCAAGGCAGTGGAGATCGATGAGCTTTTTCATGCTCTCGACGGCGTGCGAGCGACAGCTTCGGAGGCCGCCTGATAGAGCGAGCGTGCAGCATACCGACGATGAGTACGATGAAAGAGTCGGCATCTCGTACGCGGTCGCGTCTAAGCGGCTTTTTTGTCAAGGTAGAGGGCGGGGTCGATGCCTGCTTGTTGAGGGGGTAACACGGCCATGATGTTCCGAGACGGTGTCTCTGGTTGCAGGGAGAGATCCTGTTCTTTCGGCTTTGAGAGCAACGTATTCCCTGCACTCCTCACCAGGAGCACGATCGGCGCTAACGGCGCATGATGGTTCACCCGTTTGACGATGCCGGTCTCGCCGGTATTCAATTCCACGACTGATCCCACCGGATAAACCCCGACGACTTGGATAAATCTTTGGACTAAGGTCGAATCGAGGTGGCCTTCGAGCGAGAGGCGATAGAGAAACTGAAGCGCTTGATGCGCCGGTTGTCCCTTATGGTAGCACCGATCGCTCGTCATGGCGTCGTAGATATCGACGATCGCGGTGATCAAGCCGAACTGACTGATGTCTTGCTTCGCACGCCGATGCGGATAGCCGGCCCCATTGACTCGTTCGTGGTGCTCAAGGGCCGGCTGGACGTATGAATCTCCCAAGCCGGTCGTGCTGTTCAAGACCTCGACGCCCCTGAGCACATGCTGTTTCATGATCTCCATTTCATGGGCCTCGAAGCGGCCGGGCTTGTTCAGCACTTCGAGGGGAATCTTCATCTTACCGATGTCATGCAGCAGCGTCCCGACACCGACGATATGCAACGCGGATCGGTCGAACCCAAGGCTCCGTCCCACGGACATCGCCAGGAGGGCGGTATTGACGGAATGGTAAAAGGTGTATTCGTCGAATCGCTTGAGTCTCGACAGACTGGCAAGGGCGTCGGGATTCCGAAAGACACTGTCCATCATGTCGGACACGACCTTGCGGACGGCATCGACATTGATGGCTCGTCCGAACCGCACGTCATGCATGGCATCTTGAATGACGATTTTAACTGCCTGGTATATCTGTCTGGCGGCAGGCAGTTCCTCGTCGAAGGGGACTACCGGCTGCACTGATGCTGTTTCTTTTTCTGCCGGGACTGCGGGCTCATCTGTGATGTCCGACTCTAAGACCGGCCCTTCTTTAGCCTCTTCTGCCTCTAGACTCACGATCAGGGTCTGCACTCCACAAGCTTTCAATTGGGCGATTTGTTGGTCTGATGTGATCGTCATTTTGTGACGAAAAAACGGCGTAGTGAACCAGGCCCGATCGAGCTTTTCGACCAGCATGCCCGGCCGCAATTCGTCGATGCCGATCCGTTTTTTCATAAGAGTATCAGGCTGAGTGGATCATCCGGTAAGGGATATCGGATCGCTCCCAAGAAACCTTGAGGCCCAATCGGTCTGGATGCTCCTTCCTGAATGGCAAGGAGCCCTGAGGGGTGGATGAAAATGGCAACCGGGAGTGCTCCAGTCAGGGACTAATATCCTCCCATCCCGCCATAGCTGTCTGCGCCGTAGCTGGATGGTGAAGGAGGAGCGGTGTGGCTTCGATAGGCGCCGGACTGGACAATTGCGCTGTTGTCCGGCGCCAGTTCAGCTGCTTTCTTGAAATGGGTGGTGGCTTCTGCCTGAAGATTCAGCTTATTGAGTGCGAGACCAAGATTGAAGTGGGCCTCGGCCAGATCCGGATCGGCCTCGATGGCAGACGAGAAATAATCCTTTGCAATCGACCAATGGCCCATCTCATAGTGGGCAATGCCGTCGGAATTGTACTGGGCGGCGGTAGTATTGCTGCCCGGCGGTGCAGATAATGGCGGATTCATGGCGGCACAAGCATAGTGCAGAATGACAAGACCGGTGGCGGCAAGTCGAGCGAGATTCATGATTCGGCCTCTACGTTAACGTCAACGGCTGCTCTTGTTGTGTAGCCGAACAACATGCACCCATGCGAAGGACATCTTATACGCCAATCCCTCATACAAAATTCAATCAACAGTCTCCTATTGGAGGTGGTATTTGGCCATGCGGTAGCGGAGCGTGTTCCTGGTCATTTTGAGGAGGCGACTGGCTTCCGAGACATTCCCGGAAGATTTCCGCAACGCTTCTTCAAGCATCTGCTTTTCCATCTCCTGAAACGACAGCCCAAAGGCCAGCAACGACGACTTGGAACCCTGACTCGAGCAATTGGTCGAGGGAGCGGTTTGTACGGATGCCGGTAAATGAGCAGGCTGAATAATCTCCGCTTTGCATGTGATGGTCAGCCATTCGACGACATTGTGGAGCTCGCGTACATTTCCAGGCCAATCGTGGTTTTGAAGGACAGCAAGAGCTCCCGGAGCGATGGCCCGAATACGACACCCGCGTTCCTGTTTGGCGCGCTCCAAAAAAATCAGAGAATCGGTTCGAATATCTTCAAGCCGTTCCCGCAGAGGAGGAATACGGAGTTGGTAGACATTCAACCGATAATACAGATCGAGGCGGACAGGCGCAGGCCTTGATGTGGGCAAGCAAATCCTCATTCGTAGCGGCAATGATACGGATGTTGACTTTACGGCTGCGGGTATCTCCCAAGGGATCGATGGTGTGATTTTCCAACACGCGCAGGAGTTTGGCTTGGGCGGTGGGACTCATTTCACCAATCTCGTCGAGAAAGATCGTGCCTCCCTCCGCCATTTGGAATCGGCCCGGCTTCGATCGCTTGGCGTCGGTGAAAGCACCGGATTCATAACCGAACAACTCAGCCTCCAACAGATTTTCGGGAATCCCCGCGCAATTCAGTGTGATTAGAGGGCCGTCCGTTCGGAGGCTGCATCGGTGGATGGCCTCCGCAAACAATTCCTTTCCGGTTCCGCTTTCACCGGTGAGGAGGACGGTTGCGTCCGTCGCGGCCACTTCTTTGGCCAGTTGTTTCATCAGATTCATTTGCGATGAGATGCTGATGATTGAGACAAATGGATCATGCGGTGAGACTGAAGGAACCTTCCTAGACCAAGGGAGAGCTCGTGCGATAGCGACTTGAAGATCTTCAGGAAGAACCGGTTTGGTCAAGTAATCCACGGCCCCGGCGCGCATGATCTCGACGGCGTCTTTGACGGAATGGCGTTCTCCGATGGCAAGCAAAGGCGGGGATTCAGGCGTTTGAGAGGCATATTCCAGCAGGGGAGCCAACGTGTGGGGATTTCCTTCGCCGATGATCAGATCGGGGGAGATCTCCGAGCAGAGTGAGAGTCCTTCTGAAACTCTGGCTGTTGAGTGAATCTGTGTTTGAGGAGCGGCCGCTTCGACAAGCTGCCGGAGTTCGGAATCCTTAGAAATAAGGAGAAGCGTCTGAAGGTTCATCGGAGCGCTCCTTATGGCCTCCAGCCGAACCAGCGAACCCGTCACTACCCTACACCTCTTTGCATGAGGAAAGGAAGGGGGGAAAGCGGGAGAGCAGGAGAGACTTGAATGGAGGCGAACAGAAGAGACTTTGGCAATCAGATGTTTCTCATGGAAGGTACAAACCGAAAAGAATGTTGGGAAACAGTGGGACAAGGATGGAAAATGACGTGATGCGAAGCGAGCTGCCAAATCGAGAGCATCGACTGGCAGCTCGCCGTGAATGGGTCAATGCACAGATTACTTCAGCAGCTATTCGGTGTCCTTACAGAATGTTCGCTCGTAGGCGATGGTCATCCAGGCTTCTTCCTCTGTGATGACGCCTCCCTTGATCAGGGCCGGCATCCCGGTGCCGGACTTCCGTTCTTGATGATCCAGTGCAGTTCTCCGTCGTTCCGCTTCTTGTGAAACTTGCAGTTCGTGAAGTTTCGAGGGCCAGGCGACAACAACATCCCGCCGGGGCCATCGCCTGCTCCAGTCATGCCATGACAGTTGACGCAGGTCCCCTTGCCTTCATAGAGTTCCTTGCCTTTGGCGATTATGTCGGGTGTCACGGTCAAAGGACTCTTTGCCTTCCGTACGTCGGCTCGTTCAGCTTCCGGGACACGCGGCTTCAATGGATCGGCCTCGGGAGCGGCCCATCCCGCCGTACCCCATACGGAAACTGCGATCAAGCTGCACACGGTCATGACTAAACGTTTCCCTCTCATGATTCCTCCTCGGTGATTACCACTGATGTTACGGCCAGATGGTTATTCGCGCCGCGTGTTCGGAGGCGCTTATAACGGAAAATATGATAACACGATATCGCCCTAAGTGGCAGCGTCCAAATTTCCTGGATAATGAGCAGAGCGAAATAAAGGCGGAGGCTGGTCTGGAACTTTTCCAGGAAGGTGTTGCGGGCCGGAACTTTTTGAGGTCCCGGCCCGCGTGAAGCTCATATGGGACTTGCAGTCACTTACCACTGCACGTCACGCACCGGCATCATCAGGGGAACTTCGACGATATCTTTTTTCATCGGCCCCAGGACGCCGAGCAACTCGTCTTTTTCTTTCTTCGGGACGTTGAAGGTATCCAGCGCACTGACCAGATCCTCTACGAGTGCATTGAAGGCAGCGGTGGTGACCTTCATGCCCTTGTGTGTCGTCTTCATGTCTCGACCTGAGTAGGTGCAGGGACCGCCGCTTGCCGCACACACCTGTTCGACCAAGAGTTTATTGAGGTTCTTGAGATCGGTGGTCGCGAAATAGCCGTTAATGCGCTTGTCTGCTCCCACATTGCCGATGAATTTGGTGACAACGGCTTGAATGGCGCCCTGTCCGCCCAGCCGCTCATAGAGCGACCGCTCAGCGGCAAAGGATGTGGCACTGCTCAGTGTCCAGGTGGCTGCCACGGCAATGGCAACAGTCGCTATCTGCTTCGAGAATCTCATGTCGTCTGCTCCTTTTTTGTAAGAATAAAATGATTGCATGACGTTTGCACCCCCGCCTATTGACTATGGATTCCAGGGGGTCAGTGGCATCAAACTGTCATACTTCTTTGGATTCTGGTTGGCAACCACTACGGCGATCGCACCTCGCAAGGCTCCCGTTAAGGAGTGGGTCACGATAGGATAGGCTCCCGGTTCATCAACGATCATATCGAATGTGGCTGCGCTGCCTGGACCGACCACATAGGTCTGGACCCCCGTAAATTTGTTGGCCGGATTGCCGCTTTCGTAGACATTGTCCCAGATTTCTGCGATTGTATGGAGAGAAGAGAATTCATTCGGGCCGGCATTCACAAAGTAAATTCGTACGCGCTCACCGACCTTGACTTCCAACGGCTCCGATCCCGGAAAGAAGGGATGGTACTTGAAGACGCCGCCGTTGAAAATGGTGTGATCAAATTTCCGATCGAACATGGCCTGCACATTGTCCGGGTTTTTCCACAACTCGGATTGCACCAGGACAAATTCCCGATCGGCTTTGGGCCAAGCTTTCGCATCCTTCGGGTCAACGATAATCGCCCCGAACATGCCGCGGCCAACGTGTTGGATCATCGGCGGTGCGCCGCAGTGATAAAAGAACACGCCCGGTTTCTTCGCGACGAAGGTATATTTGATGGTCTCGCCCGGCCTGATTTCGCGGTAGTTCTTCAAGAAGTCGATCTCAGCCGCGTGAAAGTCCATCGAATGGCCATTGGCGTTCGTCTCGGGGTTGATAAGGGTGAAGTTGACGGTATCGCCTTCGGTCACTCGCACGACTGGGCCAGGCATCTGACCGTTAAAGGTCCAGGCCTTGTACTTGGTGCCGGTACCGTCAATGACGATTTCTGTTTCGGTCGCCGTGAATGTGACATCATGGACCTTCGCTCCTGCGGACCCGGGCATCGTAATACACCCGCTGGCTCCCAATAGGACGCCAAGTCCGAGGGTTAATGTAAGTAGACGAAACCTCTGCATAGTAGCCTCCCTTTAAGTTTTTTATGGAAAAGAGACGTTGCACTGATGAGCGCGGCTGATTAGGTCCCCCCTCACTCGTCGAGCAGACGCCGGGTCAATTATCTACCAAATTCTGAGGAACAAATACAAAGAAATTTTTTGTCAGGTATTCAGCCGAGTCCATATGATGCTGCCTCATGAGCACGGAGGCTCTTGGTTCAGCACAATGCATACCACCGGTATTTTTCTTGATTGGGACCCATAATTGCCGCCTAAATGAATGATCTAGCAGGCTGTTGACGAAGGTTTTGGGTTTTGTGTTTCAAGTGGTCAGGATCAAAAGAAGAATCTCATAAGATACACCCTGTACCTAATTCGATTCATGCCAAAGCGATCGACAAATTGTTGAGAACTTTCTGGCTAGGTCTTGGAGGGTGAAGGCCTACATGGATTACGATGACGTGAGGTTGCGTTGCGCGATGGCCACGTTCCGGAGAAAACCTTGGTGTTTTGCTCGCCGAAACCGGACTTTGGTGAAACACAGTTGTGAAGGTCGATTCATCCACTTTGGAAAGCTCCTGCAAGTGAGGTGAAGGGTCAACGAAGAAGGTTGAAAAGCACGTTCCTGAGTCGGTTCGGCTCGGAGGTTGAACGGACACACGTCAAGACAATCGTCACAGCCGAAGATTTTATTTCCCATGCCGGCTTGTAGCTCGTAAGGGATGGCGATGTCATCGCCGCGCAACTCGATGGTGAGATAGGAAATACAACGAGTGGCGTCGACGACGTAGGGCTCTGTGATGGCTCTCGTGGGACAAGCCTGAATGCAAAGCGTGCAGCTGCCGCAGAGATCGGTCGCCGGTTCGTCGGGTTCCAGCTCCAATGTGGTCAGCACTTCTCCCAGCAGCAGCCAAGAACCATACTCGGCTGAAACGAGATTGGAATGTTTCCCAATCCAGCCCAAGCCCGCCTGTTCGGCCCAGGCTTTCTCCATGATGGGGCCGGTGTCGCAGTAGGAACGAGTTTTTGATTCGGGCGCTACCTTGTGAATCACCTGCTCCAGTTGCTTGAGCCTGGCATCAAAAAGCTTGTGATAGTCCCTTCCCCAAGCATATCGGGCAATACGGCCATAGCCCGGCTGTTCATTGGCGCGTTGTTCGGTGAGGTAGTTGATTCCCAATGAAATGATTGAGCGGCAACCGGGAAGCACCTGGCCGGGATCGGCGCGCTTGCTCGGTGCCCGTTCCATCCAGGCCATGGTGCCGTGATAGCCTCGCCGCAGCCATTCGGTGAGACGGTCGAAGAGCTGTTGAAGTACCGCGGTCTCGGAATGGGACAAAGGACTGTTTCCTTGGTTGCCGGCAACTGACCGTGTCTGTTTACCGGATACGTGCGTAATGCCGACCGCGTCGAATCCTAGCGCGCGAGCTTCTTGTTTGATGGCTGCCGCCGTAATAGACATGGGAATGCAAAGAGCTCAATGCTGAGGGGAGCAATTAAAACGGACACTGAAGTGGGCCGAACATCGGATCGATTTGCATCGACCGCACGTGCCGACAATGTTCGTCTTCCAATCGGTCTCCGTTTTATCAAACCGACACTGCAGTCGGCCGCCTTTCGAGATCGTGGTCCAGGGTTGCTTGGTTCCAGGAATGGAAGCCACCCGGCATCCTTGTGGGAACGGAACGTGGCAGGGGCGCCCGGTTTCACCTTGTTCCATTGAAAAGCTGCACGACAACTCCGTTGTGGCTCCCGAGTCCTCTATCTCCTGTGCCTTCATGTCGACGGAGGGAACGAGAAGTAGCAACAGCAGTAAAACGAGCAGGCTCAACGCGATACGTCCAATCGTCATAGTCATCAATGGTAACACAGTCCTTTATCTTGCGGCCATGGAGGGGGCCGCGTAGAATCGTCATGCCGGCTTCTATTCAATCAATGGAGGCTCTATGCTCGCGACACGGATTACGCAAAAAGAGGGCACATTCTATTTCATCGCGTACAAGGCCGGTGAGCTCTTGAATAAGGTTCGGTTCACCAGCCGGTATTACTTCGAGGGTGAAGAGATCGCACAAGCCAAGATTTCAGAGCATGACGACGTGGCACAGTTTATTGCGGGAATCGAGCGGAGCGAGAAGGGCTTCCAACGGGTCTTGAATCGGCAGAAGATCAAGCAGATCGTCAATTTTTATGAGACGGTCGTGGCTCAACCGATGATTCCCGGCACCGTGCTGCTGTTCACCGACGAAACACTTCGCTTCCAAAAAGTGGACGGCTCGGATTCCAATCGGTCACCTGAGCGAGCCGAAGGGAAAGTATCTGGTGATCGACGGGCAACATCGACTCGCCGGGCTTCACTTTTTCCATGACAAACATCCGGATCACAGTGCGCAGGTCGAGGTGCCATGCCTTTTGTTTGACGGCAGAAGTGCCGACTTTGCGACCGAGATGTTCGTGATCATCAACTCCACCCACACACGGATCAACCGGTCGCATTTGGTCGATCTCTATGAAAAAGTCTCATGGGAAAGCCCTGAAAAGAAATTTGCCGCCAAGGTCGTGAACCTCCTCTATGGCGAACCGGACTCGCCGCTGCAGTACAAGATCAATCGTCTTGGGGGGCGGAGTAAACAGGAAAAATGGATTCTGCAGTCCGAGGTGTTCAACGAGCTGCTGAAAGTCGTGACGGTCCACAAGCGCTGGATGGAGTCCCACTTGGGGATGAAGGCCGAGCGCTGCTATGCGCTGGTGCGCGACTACCTGAAGGGAGTCAAGGACGTCATGGGCGAGATTTGGGGGCAGAACGACCGGTATATGTTTACTCGCGATGTGACACTCAAGGCGTTGATTCGTGTCCTAGATGACTTGATCGTGGATCGCAAGCTCATCAATGATTGGGACGAGCAACGCTCGCATAAACCGTTCGCTGAGATCGTCAAGCCCTGGGCTACTCTGACCAAGGAGTTCCGCGCCGATGGCTTCTACGAACGCTTTCCTGCGAAAGGACAACTTGAACGAGTTCGGAAGATTCATCAGCGGCTGCTGGATGCGATTGTCGGGTAAGCGACGAGCATTGTTGCTGGGCGTCGCCTTGCCGCTTGTGTTCGATATGCTTCTATCCGTTGCCGGATTAGGGCAGGTCCTTGATGGCGGCAGAGACGGATAGGCTCGACGTTGAGGTGGAGTCCGGCGGTGGGGTCCATGCGACGGCTCAGGTCTGATCTCCGGCCAAGCTTGAGATCATTCAGGCGTTGTTGAACGACTATCAACACTGGCCGGACCTGTTTGAGGCTCGTATGCGGGTGGCCGACTTACACATCCATGATGGGATCGCGACAGTCGACCTTCGCATCGATCACCCATTGATGCCGGGTGAGCGCAGGTTAGTCGACAGAATCAGGGTTTTACCCGAACGGTGGCCTTGTGACCGACCTCACGGGAGGCGACTTCAAGCGCTATCATCGACTGTGGAAACTGCAACCGGCCGGAGAAGGAAACCAGACGCGTGCCGATTTCGAGCTGGCGGTTGAAATCAAATCCATGGTCCCGGATTGGCTCGTGGCAATCGCCGTACGGCAGGAACTGGACGCGCACTTTCGCATCGTCAAACAGAAGGCGTTGGAGCACTCCAAGCAGTAACTGACATGGCTCGAGCTTCGGAAGAGAAAAATCCCGGCGCAACGGTACTGGCAGGCCTCTATGTCATTCTGGATCCGTCAGTCTGTCCCGATCGTCCACTCCTCGATGTTTTGAAAGCTTCCGCAACTGCCGGCGCCACGATATTTCAATACCGGAACAAGACGGCTTCGATGAAAGCATCGTATATGGAGGCATTGCCGCTGAGAAAGGCGGCGCATGAGCTCGGCGTCCTGTTCATCGTCAATGATCGATGCGATCTGGCGCTGGCCGTGGATGCGGACGGTGTGCATCTGGGACAAGGAGACTTACCCCTCCATCTCGCACGAAAGGTTATGGGACCCGCCAAACTGATCGGGATTTCGACGCATAAGCCGGAGCAAGTGATGTCGGCGGCAGCCGACGGGCCAAATTATCTCGGATTTGGTCCAATTTTCCTGCCGGGCTCGAAAGCCGATCATGACCCCGTTGTCGGTATTGAAGGACTGAGGTCGATCCGCTCGCTGACGACGCTCCCTCTCTTTGCCATTGGGGGGATTACAGCCGATCGCGCCGACGAAGTGGTACGGGCAGGAGCCGACGGCGTGGCGGTCATCTCCGCCATTCTCAAGGCACCGGATATTTCGCAGGCCGTTACCGATTTTGTCTCGCGGATCTCATCGCCAATTTCGCCAGGCTCTTGACCGCAGCCGATCGGGCAAGGTGGAGGACTGCGGGTCGGAAGCGGCTTTGCAGGCCTGGTTCATAGGGGAGTGGACCGATCACAGATATTCCGGATTGTTTGCGAAGGATCTCAATCGTCGATCGCTCCTGAACGCGCGCGAGGGCCGACCGGACGGGATGTGTGCGATTCAGAACGAGAGCGATCATCCTGATCTTCTGTCGTCGAAGGGCTTCGACGGTCAGCAAGGCATGATTGATTCCGCCCAGTCCAGATCGTCCAACGACGATAACCGGAAGGCGCAAGTGTTTGATCAAGCTCAACACGTTGTCGCTGCGTGTGATGGGAACCTGTACCCCACCGACTCCTTCGACCACCATGCACTCATATCGGCTGGATAACAGACGATAGATCTTGCGGATAGTGCCGGGATTGATGCTGAGCCCTGTTAGCTGCGCAGCGGTAAGGGGAGCGACCGGCAATGCAAACGAATAAGGACAGATCGCTCCCCATGTCTCTTCGCTTTCTATGATGGATCGAAGTCGGCCTGCATCCGACCGAGTTTCTCCTCCTGGCGAGACTCCTGTCTCAATCGGTTTCATCACGCCCACCGTCAGCCCGCGCCTCTTCAGTTGCAGGGCGAGCGCCGCTGTGACTACGGTTTTCCCAACTCCCGTATCGGTGCCGGTTATGAAGACGCCGTGGTTCATATGAAAAAGTTTATGGCGTAGAGCGTAGGCCTCGGCGCACTCTTTGCTCACAGATGTCTGCTGTCGCAGTTCCAAACCTGTCCCGATACATCGTTGAGTTGCGCCAAACGTACGACGGTACCCGCAACTTCCTCGATCGCCGGGGGGCGACGCAATGCGTGATCCGGCCATCCACTGCCTTCCGGGAATATTCCCTCGGTCAGGTCGGTCTTCTGCCAGCCGGGCAGCACGAGATTCACGCGAATATTGTGTGGACCCCACTCTAATGCAGCCGATCGTACGAGTCCGATCAATCCCGCCTTCGATGTCGCATATGCGCTCTGGCCGGCCGCCCCGTGGAATCCCGTGTGTGACCCGATCACAATAATGGAGCCTCCGCCTCGAGTGAGCATGAAAGGCGCCATGGCTCGCAAGCAGTGAAATGTTCCCGTGAGATTCGTGACGACGACGTTCTCCCAGATGTCATCTGAATGGCGCACGAGCAAATCGCTCTGTCCGATTCCGGCGTTGCAGATCAACACGAATGGGCCGGATGCGCAGCTGGAGAATCTGTTGATCATGCGTCGAACGGATTCAGCTTCTCGAATATCCGCATGGTATGAGTCGCCGATTCCACCGCTCTTCAGGACGTGCTCCAAGGTCGCTTCTGCCGCCGCTTTATTCCGATAGTATTGAACCCCCACATACCATCCGATTTTCCCGAACGCGTGACTGATGGCCCGACCGATGCCTCCGGAAGCCCCGGTAATGAGGACAGCAGGACGATCAGGCGGTGTTGTCGGTCCATCTTTCACGGAGGGCATTGATGAAATGAGAGGTTCCATATCGGAGAGAATTATGCTGTGAGAAGCGGGCCAAGACAAGCACGTATTGAAACTCGGCGCACATCTATCGGCTTGCCGCCCTCGGGACTCCTATGATACCGTCAAATCTCGTATCTGGAGCAGGAACAATGGTGAAGCCTAAATGTGATACGCGACCGGTATTGACGGTAGGACTGTGCTTGCTCTTGGGACTACACCCATGGTCTGTGGTGTTCGGTGCTGAGGAGCCGGTCACGATTTCAAAGTCCGAGGAGTATTTCCCTGATACGGTCGGGAGCCGCTGGACCTATCGCGGCCAGATCAGCGAGGGACCGCTCCAATCCGTCGAACTGAAGTTTTTTACGAATGTGTCGACAGTCTCGGGAACCAAGACGATGAACGGTGTCACCGTGACGGTGTTCCATGATACGAACCCGGGAAATCACGGACCATCGGATAGTTTTTATCGACGCGACGTGGTCGGCATTGTCTATTATGGATCGGATCCGGGAACTCCGTTGGAGAAACAGATTACGCCCTACCAGATTTTCCGATTTCCGCTGAGAGTCCCGTCCTCCTTCCAGCAGTTTGACCGAATGGGGGTGGATTTCGGCAGCGATATGGATCGGGACCAAACAGATGAGAAGGTCGATGTCCAGGGGTGGAGTAAGGTGATCGGTCGAGAAAGCATCACCGTCCCAGCCGGTACATTCCAGGATGTCATCAAAGTTGAAGCACGAATGAACATGAAGATCCATTTGTCAGGAAGCCGTCGTACCGTCTCCGGAATCGACGTGATGACGGCTTGGTTCGCCAAGGGGGTCGGTCTTGTGAAGTATTCAGAGCGACAGGAATTATCCGCCATCAAGGAAGACCGCGGCGTGGTCTCGGAAATCACGGAAGATCTTGAAGACTACGACATTAAAGCGGCGAAGCCTCACTGAATCGATTCGAACCCCCGGCGAAGGGTGTTTTCGCTGATGACTCTTACGATCATGAACTGGGCGAGGTAGTCTTCTCCACCTGCTTTCGCGCCTACCCCTGAGAAGCGGTGCCCACCGAAGGGTTGACGAGAGACGAGGGCGCCGGTGATCGGTCGGTTCAGGTACAGATTTCCTACGTCGAATTGCTCACGTGCCATCGCAAGATTGGCAGGACTCCTGGCATAAACCCCTCCGGTCAAGGCATAGTCGGTTCCATTTGCCAAGCGGATCGCATCGGCCATACTGTCCGATTTCATGACGGCTAATACCGGTCCAAAAATTTCCTCCTGTGCCAGACGGTGATGGGGTTGGATATCGACAAACACCGTCGGTCCGACGAAATATCCGGTCTGATCCACGGATCGTTGCACGAGGAGCCGGCCTTCTTCGAGACCGAGTGAGATGTAGCGTTGTATGCTTCGCTTGGGCTCGGGCATCGATTACCGGTCCTACTTTGGTGGACGGGTGCATGGGATCGCCGACCTCCAAGCTCAACACCGCCTCACGCAGGCGGGACACGAAGGAGTCGTAGACGGTGTGATGGACGATGGCTCGGGAGCAAGCCGAGCACTTCTGCCCAGCGTAGCCGGAAAACGATGCGACGACACCGGTAATCGCTTCGTCGAGATCCGCCGTCTCATCGACGATGATGGCATTCTTCCCGCCCATCTCGGCAATCACCCGCTTGACCCTCGACTGTTCGGGGCGCACATGCGATGCTTCGGTTAACATGCGGAGCCCCACGGTCTTCGATCCGGTAAACGCGATCGTCACGACATGGGGATGCGCAACGAGCGCTTCGCCGATCTCCGGTCCACCTGGGAGGCAGGTCAAACAACCGGCCGGTACACCTGCCTCGATGAGGATGTCGGTGAGCAGAGTCCCTAAGCCTGGCGAGCGTTCCGACGGTTTGAACAGGACCGGATTTCCGGTCACGAGTGCCGCTGAGATCATTCCGGTGGGGATGGCAAGCGGAAAGTTCCATGGCGAGATGACGACCGTCATGCCTCGCGGGTCATAGGTGCGCTGGTTGAGTTCTCCCGGATGGTTGCCTAATCGCACCGGTCGAGCCAGACAATCCATCTCATCGGCATAGTAACGGAGAAAATCGATCGCTTCCGCCACATCGGCATCGGCCTCGCGCCAGGGTTTGCCGACCTCAAAAATTTCCCAGGCTGCCAACTCGTACCGACGACGAGACATTTCTGATGCGGCCGTCCTTAGAATTGCAGATCGTGCTTCCGGAGCTTTCCGCCGCCAAGGGTCCCATTGCTTGAGCGTCTGTTCGATGATTTGGTCCAGGTCGGATACCGCTGCGCTCTGCACCTTGGTCACAACTTCATTCGGTCTATAAGGATTACGGGATTCCAGCCATGGGCCGGTCAGCCTCATACCGGATGTTCCACCGTGCCATTGTCGGCCCAGCTGAGATTGAACCGATCCGATACCTGTTCGCATGACTTGTCGAACCTCTGCCTGCGAAAAGTCGCTGTGCGGTTCGTTGTTGAAATGCTTCCCGCCGTTCGTGGTTGTGGGTTGGAGCTTGGCCGGCGCTGTCGGTGGAGCGAGGAGCCGGGGCAATGGCTGGGACTCGACGTACTCTTTTTGGAGGAACGATTCGTTCGACGTATTTTCCAACAGCCGTCGAACCAGATAGGCCATACCGGGGAGCAGCCGACCAATCGGACTGTATAAGCGTACGCGGCGGCCTAATTTGACCAGGGCTTGCTGAAAAGGCTCTGCCATGCCGAAGATCATTTGGTACTCGCGGGCATCGGGAGGCAGGCCCCGCGATTCCGCATGGGCTTCGATGGCGGCCAACGTGCGAAGATTGTGCGTGCCGAACGCGGGGCGAATGAGATCGTTGTGTTCAAACAGCACCGGAATCAATCGCTCGTAGTGAATATCGGTTTCTGCTTTGTGCTCAAAAAGCGGAGGCGGCCAGCCTGCTTGCCGATATCGGACGGTGTCTGAATCCCAGTACGCGCCTTTAACCAGTCGGATCGTGATCGGCGCATGACGTGTTCGCACCCAGGCTACCAGATCCTGTACATCCCGTTCGGTTTCTCGATGATAGGCCTGCAGCGCGAGTCCGGCATAGGGATAGGATCGATAGGCCGGCTCTGCGAAGAGTTGCTTGAAGATATGCAGGATCAGGTCTTTGGTCTCCGCCTGTTCCATATCGAAAATCAATCCGGCCGGCAGCGACTGTGCCAGATCCACCAGTGGGCGGAGACGTGCGGCGACCGACTCGTAACTTCCATCGGGATCAATCGGATCCAGCCGAGATGAGAGGGCGGAAATTTTGAGCGAGAGCTGCACGCGCGGGATCGGTCCCAAGTGGTCTTGTTCGAGCAGAGGAATGGAAGGCCAAGTCTTGGTGGCCTGACTGAGTGCATTCAAGGCGTTCAGACACCGGTCACGGTAGCGGTCGGCTTCCTGCTCGCTGATCGTCGCTTCTCCCAGCAGATCGACAGACCAGGCCCGTCCGTCTGTCCATAACTGCGACAAGGCCGGAACCGCTTCTTCAATCGAAGCACCGGTAATGAAAGTTTTGGCCATCTGTTCGATCTGTTTCCTGATCGACTTGCCGGTGAGACGGGCTCCCATGCTCGTTGAAGCCAGTGCCTTCAATCCCCACTGAAGTCCGAACAACTCGCTGTTCTCGCGGCCGAAATATTCTTCGGCGAGCGAGACGACTCGTTCATCGTCCTGAATGACCGGAAGGACATCGATGAAGTGAAACAGTCGTGTCTTAAACGACGCATCCTTCATCGCCAGATTGATCGCTGAATGAGACCACCAGCGGCTATCAAAGATCGACGGTGAAAGACCGGCGGAGAGCTGGGCGAGTTGTTCGCCGATCAAGCGAATGGCTGGTTCCAACGAGCGAGATGGTGTCATCGTGAGTCCTGTGAATCATGCACTCCGGTTGAATTCAGTATACCTCTCCGACGGCCGATGGTCATCGTCCGACTTGCCCGGTCGGCACGATGGATCGATAGCCCGACCGACCCATATCATTTCGCGTATGGCATCGCTTATGATGATACATCACACGTAACGGCGACTCGACTACGGTATTCGAGGGTAAGGTGACGGTCGAGCACAATTGGATAGGAGAAGAGGTATGGCTGACGAACATGGTCATGGGGCACAGCAGCCCCAGGCAAAAGATAATTTGATTCCCGGAGTGAAACAGGTCATCGCGGTGAGCAGCGGAAAAGGTGGGGTCGGCAAATCAACCGTTGCGGCGAACCTGGCCTGTGCATTAGCCATGGCCGGTGCAAAGGTTGGACTGTTGGATGCTGATCTCTATGGCCCTAATATTCCCATGATGATGGGGAGCACGGCCGGACCGGAACAGAAAGACGGCAAGATTCTTCCGGTCGAGAATTACGGGGTGAAGCTGATTTCCATGGCGTTTCTCGTGCCGGAAGAAGCTCCGCTGGTTTGGCGCGGCCCGATGGTCCATCAGTATCTGCAGGCGTTCTTTCGCGATGTGCTCTGGGGAGACTTGGACTACCTACTCATCGACTTGCCGCCTGGTACCGGCGATGTGCAGCTTTCCTTGTCACAGATGGTTCCGTTGGCGGGGGCGATTACGGTGACGACACCTCAAGAAGTGGCGCTCTACGACGTTCGCAAGGGGATGGGTATGTTCCAGAAAGTGAATGTCCCGCTCCTGGGTATCATCGAAAACATGAGCTACTTTGTCTGTGGTCACTGCGGTGAGACGGACGGAGATTTTTTCGCATGGAGGAGGCGAGCGGGCGGCGGCCAAACTCGGTGTGCCGTTCCTCGGACGGATCCCAATCGATCCGGCTATCCGGGATGGTGGGGATACCGGTCATCCGATCGTCATAGCCGATCCGGCATCTCCTCAGGCTGAGGCGTTTCGGGATATTGCAAAGAAAATCGTGGAAGAGCTGGGTGGGGCCGGCAAAACCGGCGCATCTATCGATAGTTTGCTCAAAAAGATCAAGCAACCGTTCAAGAGCAATTGACGGTATTACGATGTCGGAGGGAGAGGCATGGCAGAGTTTGTTCGGTGAGCAGGGACGACTGATATCAAACCGGCGCATGGCATTGTGGCCGAAACGAACGGCAAGACTTTAGCCGTGTTTAATGTGGACGGGACGATCCACGCCATCGACAATACTTGTTGCCATCGAGATGGCCCATTAGGGGAAGGAGAGTTGGAAGGCACTATTGTTACTTGTCCTTGGCACGGATGGCAATACAATGTAACCACGGGGGCTTGCATGAATAACCCTTCTGCAAAGGTTGCGACGTATCAAGTAAAGATCGAAGGTGATGATGTGAAAGTATTACTTGAAAATGAGCCTTGCTCGCGTCAAGGGCGAATAGCAAATAGTATGGGAGAATGAGTCGCCGTCTTTACTATAAGCCATCGGTCATTCGACTCTTACTCGAGGTGACTACATGGCTGTTTCTGCCAACGATCAAACCGATATTGCGGCGGCGCTCGTCCGCCTCTACGTGTTCTTGGCTCAATACCTGGATCGTTGTTCGACGAAGCCGCGCGAACGAGCTTTCCGGATGCTGAACTGCAAAGCTCATCTGAATGACGACACGCCGACAGCTCATGGAGATCCTGTCGGTCAATCCTGTTGTGAAGAAAAAGCTTACCGAGGAATGTGACCGAATCTTGGCATTGGGTGCCTCTTGCCTACAATCCGGCGTAGCCGATTCCAAGACGCGCGAGGCGATTCAAGGTGAACGGACCGTGCTCAAGAACAAGACCATCGCTTAGCGATCTCGTTGCTGTCTTTCGAGCCTTAGCATGAGCGATGGATGGAGGAGCTCGACAAGCATCAACTCGCCGGGTTGGACAACCGGGAACGGGGATTCAGCAGGCCGGTCGAGTTTGAGCGGGTAGAGGAAGGCTATCGGGCCATCTTCGGTATGAGACCGTTCGCGTTACAACCGAGACTCATCCTACCCAAGACGAAGCCCTGACCGTTTTGATCCAGTCATTACATGCGCAGGGATATCGGCAGCTCAAAACGCAATTGGGTTTTCGCAACGGCGTGTATCTCGGGTCGCGGGAACTTTGGGTGGAATATCCGGATCCACCACAAGCCGAGTCGGAGCGATCGGTTTCTTTGGTAAAATAATGAACTGGTTCCGACCACGCTCGTGGAGGGGAGCAATCATGAGTTTCGTTCCTTTGCCCATCTCCGGTCTTCGTCGACCATCCAACCATCAGCCATCGCCATAAGCCATCGCGCCGACCTCGCCTTCCATCCTGGTTTAAGATCCAAGCCAAGACTGGCCCGAATTATCTCGATATCAAGCAGACCATGGAGCGGCTCAATCTCCATACGATCTGCGAGGAGGCAGGTTGTCCGAACCGGTGGGAGTGTTGGAATGCTCGCACGGCAACGTTCCTGATTCTAGGCGATATCTGTACCAGGCGCTGTCATTACTGTTCGGTGAACACAGGAAGGCCGCTTGCTGTGGATCAGGAGGAACCAGGTCGGATTGCAGAAGCGGTCCAAGCGCTCGGTCTTCGCCATGTCGTAATTACCTCGGTGAATCGAGACGAATTACCGGATGGCGGGGCCTGGGTCTTTGCGGAAACGATCGGCAGACCAGGCGGCTGAATCCAGCTTGCACGATTGAAGTCCTGATCCCTGATTTCGAAGGCAACGAGAAAGCGCTGGCGACCGTCTGTGCGGAGAAGCCTGAAATTCTGAATCACAACATTGAAACCGTCAGGCGGCTTTTCCCTTCAATCAGGCCCCAAGGGAAGTATCAACGGTCGATCGAACTCCTTGCAAAGGCGAAGCAGCAAGGAATGAAGACGAAGTCCGGCTTGATCTTGGGCATGGGAGAGACACTCGACGAAGCGCGCGAAGTCATGCGCGATCTTCGCACGGTCGATTGTGACATCATCACGATCGGCCAATATCTCCAACCGACGAAAGACCATCTGCCCGTCGCCCGGTTCTACGATCCCTCCGAGTTCGCCTTACTGAAAGAAGAAGGCCTCGTCATGGGATTCACCCACGTAGAATCAGGTCCGCTCGTCCGAAGCTCCTATCACGCGGAACAGCAGGTAGCTGGTTGATCAACGATATCTCGGCTGGCTCGGGAATCTCCTGTCCGACTAAGGGTGTCAGCCCCTTAGGTGTCCCCTTGCCCCTTCCTTTTTCTCTCTCACGCATCCATTGTTGCCCTGTTCGCATATAGACAAGTACTAACTCGGCTTTGCGTGAGCGTCCCCATGCGGCAAGACTACTAGATCGTGTGCAGAGCCATCGGCTCTGGCGTTCCGGTCGTTGAAGCGTTCAACGAGCAATGGGAGGTGTGCATGATCCTTTGGCTATGGCTTGCCAGCTCTAACCATAGTGAACATTCCGGCCTCTCAAGTCGAGGTCCGTTTCCATCCTGAGAGTACACAGCGTTGCGCAACCAGTGGCCTGAATTGAGCGATGTCTTGAGCGATTTCAGTCATGAACCGCTCGGCAAGGGACTGGTCTTCGAAGCATTCGTACACGTCGTCAAGAAAGCCTCCACGAAGGAGCGGATGATGGAGGAACTCGGCGCCGGGACCAGTCTTAACTTCAAGCGGATACTCAATGATCTCGATATGATCAAGGTCAAGTGCTTCAAGCCAGCCGCGCACTTCCTGCGCTGACGGCCGTTCCTTTAGATAGGTCTGAAATCGCTCTCGCTCGTTAATACGCCCGTGCTGGATCATCGCATGATCTACTCGCTGCCACAGTGAATCGAATGTGCCATAGGACGGAAAGGTCAGGACGAGCTGACCGCCGGGGTCGAATCGTTCGGCGAGTCCACGGACGACTTCGAACCGATTGGGACGAAAGAACATGACGGAGAGGTTGCCTGTGACGCGATTGAAGGTCGGCAGATCAGCCGGCAAGGCACGCATGTCCATACATTCGAAGCGAAGCCATGGTAATTGCGAACCTTGAATGGCTCTCGCACGGGCGACCTGACCGGCGCTGATATCTATTGCCAGTACTTCACCGGTAGGACCCACCTGCTCAGCGAGATAAAAAGCCGGAATACCGTGGCCGGAAGCGACGTCAAGGATCCGCAGGCCTGGCCGAAGGTCCAGGTGCTGCAGTAGCGATTCAGCGAACGGTGTGGACCAATAATCGTGTTTCGGTAGAGCGTGCCTGTTCATGGTGCCATGCAGATCATGTGGGAGAGGCCAATGCGTCAGCGACCAGAGCTTTGGCTTCCTCTTGAATCCACTTCAAGTGCTCTTTTCCTTTAAAGCTCTCTGCATACAACTTATAGACATCTTCGGTTCCGGACGGCCTGGCGGCGAACCAGCCGTGCTCGGTGATGACTTTCAGACCGCCGATCGCCGCACCATTGCCTGGAGCTTTGGTGAGCATGGTTGTGATTCGATCCCCTGCCAGTTCTGTTGCGTGTACTTGATCGGGCGAGAGTTTAGAAAGAATGGCTTTCTGTTCCGGTGTGGCAGGGGCGTCGATTCGTTCATAGACCGGCTCGCCTAATTCTTTCGTGACATCTCGGTACAACTCCGATGGATCGCGGCCGGTCTTGGCCATCATCTCAGCGGCCAGCAGATCCATGATGATGCCGTCCTTATCGGTGGACCATACTGTGCCATCGCGACGGAGGAACGACGCGCCCGCGCTTTCCTCGCCGCCAAATCCGAGGGACCCGTCGAGCAGGCCACTGACAAACCACTTGAAGCCCACAGGGACTTCAACCAATTTCCGTTTCAGCTTGGCCGCGACGCGGTCGATCAAGCTACTGCTGACTAAGGTCTTGCCGATGCCCGCGTCGGGCTTCCAACCGGGACGGTTGGCAAAAAGGTAGGCAATCGAGACGGCCAGGTAATGGTTTGGATTCATCAAGCCGGAACGAGTGACAATCCCGTGCCGGTCATTATCGGCATCATTCCCGAATGCCACATCGAAGCGATCTTTCAAGGCGATCAGGTTCGCCATGGCATAGGGAGATGAGCAGTCCATGCGGATCTTGCCGTCCCAATCCAGCGGCATGAAGCGGAATGTCGGATCGACGGCTGGATTCACAATCTCAAGATTGAGCCTGTATCGCTCAACAATCGGTTGCCAGTAGGCAATACCGGACCCACCGAGGGGGTCGATCCCAAGCTTCAGCTTCGCCGACTCGATGGCATCCATGTCGATCACGTCGGTAAGATCGCTGACATAAGCCCCAATGTAGTCGTGCAGATGTGTGGTCGATACCCGTCGAGCCTGTTCAATCGGAAGACGTTTCACTCCTTGGAGGTTGAAGGCTAGAAGGGTATTGGCTCGATCCTCGATCCATTTCGTGATCTGTGTGTCGGCTGGTCCTCCTTGAGGCGGGTTGTATTTGATACCGCCGTCTTCCGGGGGATTGTGCGACGGCGTGATGACAATTCCATCGGCCAGACCGGAGGTTCGGCGTCGGTTGTGGGTGAGGATTGCATGGGAAATGACCGGTGTCGGCGTATAGCCACTGTTCTGATCGATCATGACAGTGACGCCATTCGCCGCGAGGACTTCCATCGCGGTCGCGAAGGCCGGCTCGACAGTGCGTGTGTATCTTTTCCCAAATAGAGTGGTCCGGTCGTGTGCTGAGCGGCCCGGTATTCGCAAACGGCCTGAGTGATGGCCACGATATGGTTCTCGTTGAAGCTTCGTCTGAAAGAAGAGCCGCGATGCCCCGATGTACCGAATGACACGCGCTGCTCTCGGATCGAGGTATCCGGTTTCTCAGCCCAGTATGCGGACAAAAGTTTTCCCACATCCACGAGGATTGAGGGAGGAGCTGGTTGGCCGGCAAAAGTATGGATAGTCATAGTAAAGATGTAGTTCGACGATCCAGCTGCTGTCAACTGCGGAGGGCCAATAGAAGAGAAAGTCGACCTCACTCCTGTCCGGTTTAAAAACGGTTACCTTGGAGACTGTTTTTACGCCTTACATGAAGATGACGAGGGTTTCGAGTCGGAGGAGAGAAAACCCTTATAGAACGCTGAGTTCATAGATTTCGAGTGGCTGATCCGGTAAGATGCCCATAGGGCTTATTTGTATTTGAAGGGGGTGGTGTGTCTCGTCTTCGGCTTGCGCTCGTGATCGTGCTCACGTTCGCGGTGTTGGCTGTCGCATTCCTCTCATTTTCGAGAGAGCTGACCGGAGAAGATTATCTCGAAGATTTTGTGCTGGAACAGCTGGAAGAGAATCTGGGGAGAAAGATCGATGTGCACCGCGTCAAGTTTGTGCTCTTCCCCCGTATTCGTGTAGAACTCGCCGATGTCAGGATTCACGATCCTGAGTCAGAGCAGATTGTCCTAACGGCTAAGCGGGTCGATCTGGTCTTACGCCTCCTGCCGCTCCTCAAAAAACAAGTTGTCGGAAAGCGATTATTGATCGAGGAACCAACATTGACTCTTCGGCGAAATGAACGCGGCCTTGGAATGTCTTGGACGGTTTGCACAGCCAGGCGGATACGATCAGCAAACGATAGATATGATGGCGCGGACACTCATGATCAGAGAGGCGACGTTGGTCAACGGAACGATCACGGTCATCGATGCCGCCAGACCGGACGGCATTCGGTCCCTCGAGTTAGAGCACGTCGAGTTTAGGCTGCTGGTCCGACCTGATCGCGGCCTGGCTGAACTGCATCTATCGGCGGCTCATCGAAGAGCAGCTGGCGTATCCGCTGTATCGCTGGATGGTGTCGTCAAACGAGCAGAGCCATCGGTGTCGTTGTCCGGTGAAGAGAAAACGGAATCCACGACAGGATTTCAGTTTGAAGGACAGATCGACGCCGCGGAATCTCAAGATACGGGATGCGGCCGACTTTCTGGGCCCCCGACCGGTTTCTGAGCATCTTCAAGGAGCGTTAAATCTTAAGAGCACCGTCCGTGTCATGCCGGGTATTGCCGGATACGACATGGTCCTGTCCGATATGACCGCGCATTTGAACAACATTACGCTGAAAGGAAAGGCTAATCTGGCCGGTCTCCTGACTCCTCAGCCAACGTTTGCCGTCACGTTCAGCAGTTCTCTTGTGGCCCTTCCTCAGCTCCTCAAAACTATTCCCCCCGATTGGATCCATCCGCAGCTTCCAGCCTTGCTGGCTGATCGCCAGATCGACGGCAACGTGCAAGTGGTGAATGCGACGCTCACCGGGACTGCGACGACTGGTCCTCAACTCTCGACGATCGGGGAGTTTCACATCAGCGAAGGTCGGGGCTTGATCGGCAGTGATCGTCTAGCCGCAAAAGACCTCGCTGCAGTGATGGTGGTTGAGACAGGACGTATTCGTATCGCCAAGATAACCGGAATGTATGGGGCGATGCAGATCACCGGTGGAAAAGCGGAGGTGTCGTTTGTCCAGGCAGATCCATGGTTGGAACTGGAAATCACGGGCGAAATGGTGGCAACGCATCTCGTTGAGTTTCTGGCGAGGACTGTGAAAGTCGAGCGAGTGATACAGTTGTTGGCCGGTATCCGCGACGCAGAGGGTACGGCACAGTCGACGTTTCGCCTTGTGGGACCATTGAAACAATCCGGGGGGATTACATTTACCGGTGGGGAAATTACGGCTCGCCAAGTCAGTCTGACCCATGTGAATTTACCGGAGCGTTTGACCGGGATGCAGGGAAGGTTTGTCTTGATCAATGGGTCCACACGGTTTCGATCAAGTCACTGGGCAGCTCGGTGGAACCTCTATCCGAAGTCCAAGGAACAATCACCGGTGGAGGGACGAATCAGTTTCAAGACTTTGTAATTCGCACGCGCGGTGATGCGGCGCAGATGGTGAGGTTGTTTCGTTCCTCGGCAATCGAACGCAGCGCGTTCGAGGGTACGCTCAGCTCGATGGTTGTATTCTCTGGCTCGACGGCCAGACCTCATATCCGAGGGTCTGTTGTGTTGGACGACGCGAAAATATCGCTTGGGGCGATTGCAAAACCCGTCGGTCCTCACGCCACTGTCGAATTTGAGGGTGTCATGCCACAGCCTACCAGCGTAAAGCTGCAGCGGGTGGAACTGGTCCTGACCATCTTTGAACATTCCAGCCAAAGGAACTATGCAGTTCGGTAATGGCTTTATGATCGATATGGCAGTAGCGACCGGGACGTTATCGGTATCCAGTCTTCCGGAATGGATATCTAAAGGGTGGGCTTGAAGCGGGCAATATCGAGGTTTCGCTTGATGTCAAAGGGAAAGAGGCGGATCGAAGACCTGGCGGATGACCGGATGGATGGGACTGACGAATGGGCTGATGCAGGCGAAAGGGATTGATGGGCACATACAGGATCTCGATGCCCGCGTAAAGTTTGCCCGCAATGAGGTCGAACTGAAGCGGCTGTCGTTTAAGGTACAAGGGAAGTGATATCGCCATAGAGGCCAAGGTTCGAAATTGGGCGGCGAAGCCTATGATCACCGGCAAGATCGAATCCAACCAACTTGAT
>CAWKJK010000045.1:0-16767 GCA_963849655.1 uncultured Nitrospiraceae bacterium | reverse complement strand
CATGGGCGATGATATCGTCGAGAACTGTGTGGAATAACTGAGTCAGCCACGATAATCCACTAGATGGTGCAGGTGACCGTATAATCCAGACTGAGATCCTTGATTTTTGGATTTGGTCCGCAGAGAGGACAGGCCGGATCCTTCGGGCGGTCGACTTTTCGGAACTTCATCTCGAGCGCATCGTAGATCAACAGTTTATCAGCGATCGTCTCTCCGATGCCGAGGATTTCTTTGATCGCCTCCGACGCTTGGAGAATTCCCATCGTGCCGGCGAGGACGCCAAGCACACCGGCTTCTTGACAATTCGGAACCAGCCCGGCCGGCGGAGGCTCGGGATAGAGACAGCGGTAGCAAGGATAGCCTTGGTGCGGCTTGATCGCCGTCAGCTGACCCTCAAACCGAAACATGCTGGCGGAGATCAATGTTTTCTTGGCAAAGAAGCAGGCGTCGTTCACGAGAAACCGCGTCGTGAAGTTGTCCGATCCGTCCAGCACGATATCGTATTGCGAGACGAGGGGGAGGATATTCTCTGCGTCGACCAGTTGATGGTACGCGTTGATCGTAATGTCAGGATTAATGGCCGACAAAGTTTTGCGGCCGGACTCGACCTTTGGCTGCCCGAGCGTCGCGGTCGAATGCATGATCTGTCTTTGTAGATTTGAGAGGTCAACGACATCCCCATCGACCAGGCCGATTGTCCCAATGCCGGCGGCAGCGAGATACAACCCGGCCGGAGAACCTAAACCACCTGCGCCGATCAGCAGGACCTTGGCCTTGTTCAACTTCAGCTGGCCTTTCCCTCCGACATCCTGAAGGATGATGTGCCGGCTGTACCGTTGGATTTGTTGCTCGGTCAGTTCCATTGGTTCCTAACCGTGATCGAGGTTATTTTCCGTCGTTAATGTAACGATTCACGTGCCGTAACTCATTCGACCACGTTCAATTCAATCGGATCGACGACACAGCCTTTGGCTCGCAGCCCGACGACGGCCCGTTCAATTTCCACCGTGTCACCGGACAGCTCCACATCCGCCCATCCCGTAGTGTCGCGAACATCGGCTCGTCGGACATCGGTCACGACGTTGTACTCGCGCCCGATCTGATAGATAATCGGCTCTCGAACCTTGTCTTCAGGAAAACGAATATGGAAGCGCAAGTGTGCCATGGTTACCCTCCCGCGATTGCCGGGACGATGGAAACCTCGTCGCCGTCCTTAAGGGACGTGTCTTTCCCTTTAAGAAAACGAATGTCTTCTTCGTTGACATAAATGTTGACGAAGCGACGGAGCTCTCCCGTTTCATCGCACAGGCGATCTTTGATGCCGGGATGTGTGCTGTTCAACGCCTCGATCATCTCCTGTACGCTGCCGGCTTTCGTCTCGACCTCGCCATGGCCTTTGGTCAGAGGGCGAAGCGGAGTCGGAATACGAACTTTAATCATGGTCACCACCACCGTTCTTTCCCATTTTAAAGGTCTTCTCGAAGTCGACAAGGCTGGGCTGAATGCGTACCGGGCGACCGACCGAATCGATCACCGCTTCCTGGGTCTTCAGGCCGTTGCCGGTGACATAGGCCACCGTCACCTCATCTTTTTTGATCACCCCTTGCTTGACGAGCTTCTTGAGCACGCCGATTGTGACACCTCCGGCCGTTTCCGCGAAGATACCCTCGGTCTGAGCCAGAAGCTGAATGCCTTCCACGACTTCCTCATCCGTCACCATGTCCATGGAGCCGTTACTCTCGCCGGTGGCCTTGAGCGCATAATACCCATCGGCGGGGTTGCCGATGGCCAGGGACTTGGCGATCGTTTGTGGTTTCACCGGCTTGAAGAAGTCGCGTCCGGCCTTGAACGCAGTCGAGATCGGTGAGCAGCCCTCCGCTTGGGCGCCGTTGATCTTCGTGCGAACGTTATCAATAAGACCCAAAGCCTTCATCTCATGCAGGCCCTTCCAAATTTTGGTCAAGAGGGAGCCCGAAGCCATTGGAATGACGACTTGATCCGGCGTTTTCCACCCCAGTTGTTCCACCGTCTCAAAGGCAAGGGTCTTGGAGCCTTCAGCATAGTAGGGACGGATGTTGATATTCACAAACGCCCATCCATGTTCGCCGGCAATCTCGCTGCAGAGTCGGTTGACATCGTCGTAATTGCCTTCGATCTCGACGACGTGCGGCTTATAAATGAGATTACCGAGCACCTTTGCCGCTTCAAGGTCACCGGGGATGAACACGTAACAGTGAAGATTGGCGGATGCGGCATGGGCAGCGACTGAGTTCGCCAAGTTGCCGGTTGATGCGCAAGCCACTGTTTCAAAACCGAGCTCGCGCGCGCGCGTGAGGGCCACGGCGACGACGCGATCTTTAAACGATAGGGTTGGATGGTTCACCGTGTCGTTCTTAATATAAAGCTCGTCGAGTCCAAGATAGGCGCCGAGATTTTTGGCGCGTACGAGCGGAGTGAATCCCGCGTGCGGTCCCACGAAGTTCGTTCCTTCGACCGGCAGCAGGTCGAGGTAGCGCCACATGCTGCGCGGACCATCCTCGATTTTTTTACGCGAAATGGTCTTCCTGATCTCGTCGTAGTTGTACTTCACCTCAAGAGGACCGAAGCACATTTCGCAGACGTGGATCGCCTTCGTCGGGTATTCCTTGCCGCACTCTCGGCAGACCAGCGCTTTCATTTTGCTCATTGCCGCACCACCTTATCAAATCCTATGCAGAGGGACGCATGACGCATCCGGCATAGGGGTCCCCATCGTCGAACAGTTCGGTAATCGTCGGATGTTCCCCGCAGAGCGCACAATTCGGGTTCCGGCGAATTTTGATTTCTCGAAATTGGGTTTTACGCGCATCGAAGTCGAGCAGACGGTCCGTCAGCGGCCGTCCGATCCCGAGGACAAGCTTCAATGCTTCTGTCGCCTGAATCGTTCCGATAATGCCTGCCAAGACTCCGATGACTCCGGCTTCTTGGCAGGATGCGACCAAGCCAGGCGGCGGAGGCGCCTTGAACACGCAACGATAGCAGGCTGATTTCTTGGGGATGATCGTGGTCACGCGTCCGTCGAATCGAAGGATGCCGCCATGGACCAGCGGTTTCCCCGCGAAGAAACAGGCGTCGTTGATCAGAAACTTCGCCGTGAAATTATCGACTCCGTCGATCACGACATCATAGTCGACGAAGATCTTGAGGGCGTTGCCGGCCGTGAGCCGTTCTTCATACATCGACACGGAGACGTCGGGGTTCAACGCCTGGATCTTTTCTTTGCCTGAGAGGACCTTGGGGCGGCCCACGTCGGGAGTATGGTGAAGAATTTGGCGTTGGAGATTGGTCAGGTCCACCACGTCGCTGTCGATCAACCCAATGGTGCCGACTCCTGCCGCAGCCAAATACAATGCGGCAGGGGAGCCGAGGCCACCGGCACCCACGAGAAGAATCCTGGATTTGGCGATTTTCCTTTGCCCCTTGCCGCCGACTTCGGGCAACAGGATATGTCGGCTGTAACGATTGATCTGTTCTTCCGTGAAATCCATGTCAGTCAGGGATGCTGAAAATGGCCTCCAGCTTTTGTTCTCGGCTCGAAGAATTCCTCAACGTACCCCATCGAGGCGAAGAGCTGTCTTGGCAGCTCGGGGCGGGCGGGTGCAAACGAATACGCCTCCGGATTCTTCTCGCCTGCGGCCTCGCTGGAAACCATTTTGAGCATCCCTCCTAATAACTGGTGATCATCAAATATTGAAGTATTTCTCAATGCTGATGTAGCGCTCGCCTGTGTCGCACAGGATCGTAACGACACTCTTGCCGGGTCCCAGTTCATCGGCGATCTTTTGGGCGGCAAACACATTGGCACCGGCAGAAATGCCCACCAGCAGGCCTTCCTTCTTCGAGAGCTGTTTCGCGGTCTGATAGGCCTCGTCATCCGTCACGGTGATCACGCGGTCGAGAATTTTTCGGTTGAGGACTTTGGGAATAAAGCCTGCACCGATTCCTTGAATCTTATGCGGTCCCGGATCGCCGCCGGACAAGACCGGTGAGGTCGCCGGTTCGACGGCGATCACTTTGATTTGTGGGTTCTTTTCCTTGAAGACTTCACCGCATCCCGTGATGGTCCCACCGGTTCCAACAGCCGCCACAAATGCATCGATCTTTCCTTCAAGGGCGTCCCAAATTTCCGGCGCCGTCGTCAGTCTGTGCATGGCGGGATTGGCAGCATTCGAGAATTGATCCGGCATAAAGTACGACGGATTTTGGGCTAAGATACTTTCCGCCTCTTTAATGGACCCTTTCATGCCCTCCCAGGCAGGCGTCAATACCAACTGTGCGCCGTACGACGACAGCAGGCTGGCCCGTTCCATGCTCATGCTTTCCGGCATTACGAGGATGAGTTTGTACCCACGCACTGCCGCGACCAAGGCCAGTCCGATACCCGTGTTTCCACTGGTCGGCTCAACGATAGTTCCGCCAGGCTTAAGCTTCCCCTGACGTTCTGCCTCATTGATCATACTGAGGCAGATCCGATCCTTAACGCTGCCGCCGGGGTTGAAAAACTCGACCTTCCCGTAAATCGTTGCCGAGCCGGGCTTTGAAAGACGGTTCAACCGCACAAGCGGAGTCTTGCCGATCAACTCGGTGATATCGTTGTGCAGCGCCGTACTCACCGGCCTCCTCCCATATAAAAGAGGAACTCCACATGGTCTCCTTCATTGAGGTGGGTTGTGGCAAGATGGTCACGATCCAACACCTTGTCGTTGACCTCGACGGCGACCATCTGCGGCTCGATGTTCTTTGTCTTCAGCAAATCGAGGACGGTTCCGCTTTGGATCTCCTCAGGCTTCCCATTGATCTTGACCTGCACAGATTCTCCCAAGTTGGCTTAGAGATTAAAGAATTTTGAAAGTAGCAAAGGCATGCTCAGCTTGTCAAGGCTACGTTGTTCACATGAGAGACACGAACGCATAATAGGATTCATGCTCAACGGTATCTGCTGAGAGGAGAAGATTGTCCTGAGGGGGTTGCTTGACTTTGATCCGACTCGTCGCCACTATGCCGCCTGCAACTATGTGGAAAAAGAACTTCCTCTTTCGCGCTGCTGAATCGATCCCGTTGACTGAGTCCGAGAACGAGCTGTTCCATGATACGGAACCGGCGCTGGACAGTGCGGGCCTTGTCCTGGACAAGTTTCTCTCGGTGTGGGTACAGGGCGAAGGGACGGAAGAAAAGCCGTCGACCTTTACGAATCTGTATGTTCGAACCGCGATGTTGGATGTGAGGAAGCACGTGAGTTTGCTCCAGCCGCTTCAAGGGCGCTCACATCAGATCAAGCAACTGCTCACCCAGGAGCAGAAACAGTTTCTCCGACAATGGCTTCAGGTGCATGCCCCACAGGCCTGGGAATCGTCCGAAGACCACTTCCGCGACCTCTTCGAGCTGGAATGATCCGGCCTTTACCATTCCAATTATCCACGCAGTGCCGCCGAGGGTTCCTCGTCTGGCTCCTTGCCGCAGTTCTGCTTGGGCCAAGCGTGGAGGTGTCAGCTGCATCGGTAGAAGTCTGGTATGGCCCGGAGGATAGGCCTCTCGAACACCTGGTACGGATGTATGATCGCGCCCAACGATACATCTTCGTCGCCGTATACGGGTTGACGTCGCCGCTCACGGTGAAAGCGCTGGTCGAGGCGAAGCGTCGTGGTGTAGATGTTCGTATCGTGACGGATCGCGAACGGCTTGAAGATGCGAAGCAACGGACGGCTCTCTCAACGTTGCGCGAAGCAGGGATTCCGATCAAGATCAATCGGCATGACGCTCTGATGCATTTGAAACAAGCGGTGATCGACGACGAGATCAATGCCAACGGGTCCATGAATCAGACGACCAGTGGAAACCGCTACAATGATGAGCGGTTGGATATCATCAGGGACCATGCGCTTTCCGTCAAAGCGCGTGAAAAGTTTCTTTCGCTCTGGAACGATCACGAGCGATTCCAGGAGTGGAAATAATAAGAAGGTTCAGGTTAAGGGCAAGGGTTTGGAAATCTGATGGAAGAGTAAAAACACTTTCATGCCGTTAGCCTCAATCTTGACCTTGGCCTATTAGGTTGCGTGGTGACTGAAGAAACCGATATTGCTGTCGTCGGAGCCGGTGGAGGCGGGGCAGTGCTGGCTCTTGCTCTGGCCCAGAAGGGGATCAACACGATCGTCTTCGAGCAGGCACCGGGACCACCGCAGGGATTGCGCGGAGAGATCCTGCAGCCGAACGGGCAGCAGGTTCTCGACCGCTTGGGGCTTCTGGGTCGATTGCCGGTCGAGTCCACCCGTACGGTGCAGAAGTTCCATTTTTGCCGTGTTGGTGGCGAGCGGCTATGCACGATAGACTATAACGAACTGCCTCCACCGTACAATCAAGCCGTGGTCACACTCCCGAATGTGGCGCACCATGCCGTTCTGAACGCGATAGAGAGCGAATCCTCTGTCTCATTGCGGTATCGATCGGCATTCACGGGCCTGCTTCGAGAGAATGGGCGGGTCGTTGGGTTGACTGCAAAGCAAGGTGAAGACAGCGTGACCGTGAAGGCGAAGGTGGTCGTTGGAGCGGATGGAGCGTTTTCAAAGGTTCGAGAGGCCTTGCGGATCCCAGCCGATCTTCATCTCTACCCACAGGGGTATTTGATCGCCATCGTCGAAGCGTCGGTTCCGATCTCGGAAGCGAAATACTTTGTGGGAAAACGGACGATTCTTGGGATGTTTCCCGCTGCCGGAAACAAAGTCTACCTTTTTTACATGATCAAGAGCGGTTCATATGACCGTGTGAAGGAACAAGGCATTGCGGCTCTGCAAGAATCGTGGATCGCGATCGATCCGTCTAGTGAGGCCATCTTTCGTACATTGATCGACTGGAAGCAAACCGCCTTCATGCCGACCGGGCGTGTCCGGACCCCGACGTGGGTGACGGATGGGGCCGTGCTGATCGGGGATGCGGCGCATGCGATGAATCCTCATGCATCGCAGGGCCGCATGCAGGCAATGGTGGATGCGATGACGCTGGCCGATCTTTTGCCCGAATGTCTGACCACGAATGACTACTCTGCAGTAATACTCAAGCGCTATGAAGATGTGCGACGGCCTCAGGTCACGATGCTGCAAAAGTTGGCCGATGAACAGGTGCTGTTCTGGAACACGGCGAATCCGATCGTCGCGTTTCTCCGGGACCGCGTCTTTCGTACGTTGGACCGCAACGCACGACTCCGGTATCGTGTCTTATCGACGACAGCCGGGCTTCGCAAGGAGCCTCCATTCGGCATGATGGATCGCCTGATGGCAGCCGGATTGTTGCCGGATCATTCTGTACGCAACAGAGCAGTCGAAGGCATTCCGTAATTCCATGCAATCGGTAGACTGGACGATAGATGGACTGCCCGAAGAGACGCAAAAACTCTTAAAGACATACGTGAAGGATGTCACAAAAGTCTATGAAATTGAATTGGAAGGCATTCTGTTGTATGGCAGTGCGGTGCGAGGGGAATTTTTGCCGGGCCGCTCCAATCTCAACTTGATATTGGTAATGTCGTCCTATGATCTCTCAATGCTGAAAAAATATGACACCATTCATAAGCGCTGGAGCAAGGAGCAAGTGGTTGTCCCCTTGTTCCTGACGGCCGGCGATCTTCAATCCGCTTCGCAGGTTTTCCCTCTCGAATACCAGGATATCCTCGAATGCCATCGACTGCTGTGGGGGCAAGATCCCTTCGTCGGTCTCAAGATCGATGTCCGGTACCTGGCAGCAGAAGTTTTCCAGGCGTTGCGAGGGAATCTGCTCCGCCTTCGTCAGCGCCTCGTGGAAGGACGAAGCACCGAAGAAGCCGTGACCATCCTCTTGTCGCTCTCCATCACTGCGCTCCTGCCGGCGCTTCGAGGTCTGCAACGACTGCTGTTGCGACCTGTGCTTGCGCATGGGGACCAGGTTCTAAGCGATCTCGAATCTCATCTGGAGATCGACCTTTCCGGGCTTCGCGATGCGCTCTTGCTCAAGCGAGGGCACATCTCTCCGGGTCAGAAAGAGATCCCGAGGCTCATGGACCGATATCTTGAAAGTCTGACGAAGCTCGTGACTGCCGCCGAAGAGCGGATCACACGATGATCGCTCGACCAGAGAGACACACAATAGGGATCGCCTTCATCAGCCTGTTATTCGTACTGTGGGCCGTCGATATACAGGCGGCGCTCTATGATCGGCCCAAAGAACGTATCCCGCTTCCCAGCCCCATTGGATATGTCAGCGATCATGCACAAGTGGTGGAGCAAGAGTGGAAGGACCGCATCAGGTCCGTCTGCATCGATCTTGAAAAAAAAAGCGGCGTAGAGATGGTGATCGTGACGGTGCCCAGCATCAAGCCGTATCCGTCGGCCAAACACTATGCGGACGCGCTGTATGAAAAATGGCAAATCGGTTCGACGCAACAGGAGCATGGGGTGATGGTCTTGGTGGCGGTGCAGGAGCGGCAGGCGGCGATGGCCTTGGGGCGCAAAATGTTTCCGGTCATCACGCCGACTGTCAGGAATGAGGTCAGTAGCGACTATCTTCAGCCTGCCATCGAACGGGGTCATTTCGGGGAAGGGTTGTATCGAACGGCGGTTGCATTGGCGACACCGGCGCAAGAAGTACGGCTCAATACTCCCTCACGGCCTCGTATCAAAGGACTCGGAATCTGGATTACGCTTGGCACCACCATTGCCGTCGTGCTGTTTTTTTGGTGGCTCAGCCGTCCCGATTTGCGTCATCCCTATCGACGCATCCAGAAAGGTGAATACTGGGGAATCGGCCAAGGAGGCTTTGGCGGAAACTGGGGCGGCTTCGGCGGCGGCACAAGCGGGGAGGGGTATCGATAGTCGAGTAGTTGCTCGTGTCATGAGAGTGCGGGAACTGTAGCCTGCTTTCATCAAATTTCTCCTTCAGCTATACTCACGGCATGAAAAAGGAGAGTGTGATGACCAGGGTCAATAGTGCTGAGGCGAAGAAGCAATTGAGCCAAATTCTTGCGCGTACAGCGCGCACTAAGCGCCGGGTGATGGTCACCAGCCGAGGCAAAGATGTAGCGGCAGTTGTGCCGATTGAAGATGTGCAGCTGCTCGAAAATATCGAAGATCGGCTGGACCTGGATGAAGCCCGTACGGCATTGGCGAGCGTCAAACGAGAAGGCACGGTCGCATGGAAGAAAATCAAGCGAGACCTTGGCTTATGAGTTGAGCGGTGTCGTATCAGATCGAGTTCTCTCGCCAAGCCGATCGTCAGTTCCGGGACCTGCCATCACAGATTCAACAGCGGCTCAAATCACGAATCGACTCCCTTGTCACAATGCCTCGTCCTCATGGATCTGAAAAACTCAGCGGCACGGATCAGCTCTACCGTGTTCGGGTTGGAGACTATCGCATCGTCTACGCAGTTGAAGACGATCGGCTACTTGTGCTCGTCGTAAAAGTTGGCCATCGTCGTGATGTCTATCGTTAGGAGCAGGGTCAGAGTGATCAGTATCTATACCGGAGGCCCATTCATGGACACTATTTATACCTGGAAACGCTTTCGATTCTTGTTGAGCGTCCTTGTAACCCTTTGGTTGTTCTCGTCCGGTTGTGCAACCAATGGAAAGGAAACCAAGAGCGCGTCACTCTCTCAGGAGCCCAGCGATGCCGTAATCGAGCGCTACATCCGTGCCCATCCGGAAGTGATCGAACAATCGCTGCAGGGATTGCTGGCCAAACGTGAAGGGGAACTGAAGGAGCATCACAAAGCCGCTCTTGCGACGAAGCAAAATGAACTGCTGCACGATCCGGCATCGCCAGTCAGCGGCAATCCGAGGGGCGAGGTCACGTTGGTCGAGTTTTATGACTACCGCTGCGGGTTCTGTAAGAAGGCGGCATCGGCCGTCACGGAACTCCAGAAAATCGATCCACGGGTGCGGGTGGTCTATAAGGACTTTCCTATTCTGGGCGAACCGTCAGAGCTCGCGGCCAAGGCTGCACTCGCGTCTCAGGCACAAGGCAAACACCAAGCCTTCCACGAGGCGCTGCTCGCCTCCCACGCCGACATGACGAAGGAAGCCATCCTGAAGATTGCCGTGAATGTCGGTCTGGACGCGAAACGCCTGGAAGCAGATATGGTTAATCCCAAGTGGCAGGCCGTCATTGACAAAAATCGCGCCCTCGCACGCGAACTCGGCATCTCGGGGACACCCGGCTTCATCGTGGGCAACGAATTGGTGCCTGGGTGGTTGGATTTGAACGGACTGAAAGAGTTAATCGCGCGAGCGGGACATGGGAAATGACGGATCGTTGGAAATGCACCCCGGTATCAGGGGGGATCTTGAAATCTGTGATGCTGATAGGAATTGAAGATCTGCAGCTTACAAGAGCCATCTGAGCATTGTTAGACGACTATATGCTCTATGCGCGGTGAGAAAGAAAAAGTAGCCTACGAAAACGATGTTTTTCTTCGCTTTCTTTCGCTGACAGATATTCACGTCGATAAAAGCACTATAAGAGCTGGCGATCCAAATAAAAATGAGCCAGATATTATGTGTAAATTAATTTTCGGGGGCTCAACCGGATTTGAGCTCAGCAGGCTTACAAACCAAACTTTGATGATGGTCCAGAAAAGCAGGGCCCCCGAAAAGTATCCTTACGTACGGTGTGGCGAAGATTCATGGAAACAGGCTAAGAAAAAGATAAGGAAGCGATATTCTGTGGATGTTCCGGTCAATTTGTTGCTGTATACCGAATACCCTACTAGCAGCCCCGAAAGCTATGTCAGAGGAGTTGTAAAGCTCTTAGCTCGATCCTTAAATCATCAGTATGCCAAAATTTGGTTTATGGGCAATGATGTTGCCACAGTCATTTATGAGCATCCCTGACAAGCGTGCAGGTGGTTAAAATGAGGTTGAGAGTCTTTGTTTGAGTACCACCACCGCGTGACCAGCTTCACGTGATGTCCCGTGACCGATCCTTGGCAGAATCTGGATGAGTCGGTAGCCTGCCGCTATTCTGTTACTATCTAGATCTGCTCTATCTGTTTGCACCTCAATCTGGCGGTGCGTATGATCACGCGGCTCCAATTCTTGAGGAGGTGCTATGGCGAAGATCACCGAGATCGCTCCGGATCTATTCCGAATCACAACGTTCGTTGAACCGTTCAATATTCAGTTCAGTCAGTTCTTGATGCGCGACGATGAGCCGCTGCTGTTCCATACCGGTCCGCGTGCACTCTTCCCGAGGTCAAAGCTGCCGTGGCGTCGCTTATCGATCCGAAGACTTTGCGCTGGATTGGGTTTAGCCATTTTGAGTCCGACGAATGCGCGACAGTGCCGGAGTGGCAGCAACTGGCTCCGCACTCGGACGCAGTGTGCAGTGTGGTGGGCAAGATGGTCAGCGTCGATGATTGCCTGGCGCTTCGTCCTGCCAAGGGGATGGGCGACGGAGAGGTGCTCAAGACCGGACGATACCGCTTCCGTTTTCTCGCGACACCGCATGTTCCCCATTGCTGGGAAGCGGGATTGATGTTCGAAGAAACGGAACGGACGCTCCTGTGTTCGGATCTCTTTCACCAAGACGGGGACGTCGAACCGATGACGGAGTCGGATGTGATCGAGCGCTGTCGAAAGACGCTGGTGGGCTATCAGCAAGGCCCATTGGCGAACTACGTGCCCTATTGTTCGGTGACGGATGCGACGTTGCACCGGCTAGCAGCGCTACAGCCGAGGCGGCTGGCCACCATGCACGGATCGGTCTACGTCGGCAATGGAAGTAAAGCGCTCCACGATCTTGTTACTGTTTGGCGGGAGGTCCTCAGTCCGCCGTCATGAGTGGGAGGGCGCAACAGTTGTTTCCTGAAAGCCTTCAGACGATAATGGAATATCTGAATCAGGTCCGGTGGCGTGACGGGAGGTTAATATGACGCAAAAGTCGCAAGTTGTCTTGGAGGAGGCGCTCAAGTTAACCGCCCACGAGCGAGCAGAAGTGGCGGAGCAGTTGATAGCGAGCCTTGACGATGAGCCAGATCCGAACGTCGAGCAGGCATGGCAAGAAGAAGTGCAGCAACGGCTTCAACAAATCGAGCGCGGCGAAGTGAAGACGATTCCCTGGGAGGAGGTGCAGAGGCGGCTGCGAAATGGCCGATAAACTGCCTCTCGAATTTCATCCTGAGGCGTTCGCTGAGCTGGAGCGAGCCAAACGATGGTATGACACGCAGCGACATGGTCTCGGAGAGTCGTTCTTTCAAGAAATTACTGCTGCCATTACTCGAATTCAGGAAGCTCCGAATATCTGGCCTGAGTCTCGACAAGGAACACGTCGCTTCCTTGTACATCATTCCCGTTTGCAGTCATCTATAGTCAACGCTCGAACAGTGTGCTCGTCGTTGCTGTAATGCATCTGAAACGACGACCGGGCTATTGGGAATCGCGATTACGATAAGCCAGTGACTCCTTCCTGAGGAAACCCAGACCTCATAATAGTTCCCATCTGGCTCAGCGGGCCCTTGACCGAAGCCAACGAACAAGCTGAAAATGTACCTTAAGTTGACGATCTGGAGCGACGCGGGTCCAACTCAACGTTAGTAGGCCCACTGACATGAAAATCGCCATTATTGGAGCCTCGGCCGGTATCGGGCTGGAGACCACGCGGCTTGCCCTTGAAAAGGGACATGAGGTCACCACCTTGTCGCGCCGGGTCGTTTCACTTCCGGATCACGCTAAACTGAGAAGAGTGCGGGGTAGCGCGACTAGTCTGAATGATGTAAGAGCCGCAGTAGAAAGGACTGACGCCATCCTGGTGACACTCGGCGTGAAAAGCCCTTTTGCCACCACACTGTTTTCAGACTCGGCGCGTCTTCTGCTGCAAGCGCTCCAGGAGACGGGCTCCTCCCCAAGCCTCATCGCGCTGACCGGGTTCGGTGCAGGTGAGAGCTGGAGCTACAATTCTCTCCCGATGAAGATCTTGTTTACGCTGCTTCTCAAGGCAGTCTATGCGGACAAGAGTGAGCAAGAGCGGGTGATAGCCAGTGGGTATCCACGCTGGGAGATCGTGCGTCCGGGCCGATTAACCAACGGCACCATGACAAGTCACTATTGCGTGCTGGACGGTCTTGAAGAAGGAATGCAGGTGGGCGCCATTTCCCGTTCGGATGTAGCGCACTTCATGGTGGCGCAGGCGGAGCAGCCGACATACCTCGGCAAATACGTGGCGCTCACCTACTGACATCTTGGTCGAGCCAACTATTCTCGTGCAGAAACCCTAACAACGGAGTCGTAACGTGGGGTGGGTTTGGATGTTAAAAATTTCCAACCCAGCAGGCAAGCGGGACTGCACGAAAGCGCGTAGCCCCATACGTTCGCGCTAAATCGCACACAATGCAATCTCGCACCAAGATACGAGCGGGCAGCCTTCGCGTACGAAGGCAAGGCCGCAAGCCGGCGCAGCTCCTGCTACGGATAACGATGGCTGAGATCACTCCGTCAATCTGGCGCCTTATTCTCGTGCCGGAGCCATTTACCTTGCATCAATTGCATCGCGTTCTCCAAATAAGTTTCAGCCACCTCGCGCTCTCTCCGGGTTCACAGTTCACGTACATCTACGATTTCGGCGACGGTTGGGAGCACAATATTGCCGTGGAGACTGTACTCCCGATGCCTTCGGAAAATGGGCCGGACTGGTCGCCGCGGCTTCTCGATGGCGAACGAGCAGCACCGCCGGAAGACGCCGGAAGACGCCGGAAGACGCCGCGGACCGCCGGGGTTCATGGAAGTGATGGAGGCGTTGAAGGATCAGAGCCATCCACGGCACAGGGAGATTCGCGACTGGGTCGGAGCCACGTACGACCCCGACAAATTCGACGTGTGGGCAGTGGACCATGCATTAACGCTAGCCGTCGCCTGGGGCGCGGTGTAACTATTTGGTGCGGATCCCGACGTGGGTCAGGTCTGGCAAGAGGAAGTGCAGCGACGGCTTCAGCAAATTGAGCGTGGCGAAGCGAAGACGATTCCCTGGAAGCGCAGAAAATAACAAACGGCTCGGCTCATCGCCAAAGCATCCGGTAGTAAGCCTCAAAGGAGAGCTACCTGCCGGTGATGGACTGAGACACTGACTCTCGTCTTGGAACGGCCCGCCCTTCCTCCAAGTCTTGTAAATCCGACCAAGCGGTAATATCGGTGCGTGACGGATCGATGGCGGCCAGGTATGTTTTGAATTTGACCGCACTTTCAGGAGAACTCGGTCCGCGTGCCAACAGCTTCTGATTCCATTCTTCCAACTCGGCAGGCCGGTGTGGTTTCGCCGTCTGCTCAAGCCACTTCACGACTCCTTCATCGGTCGAGTTGGCCTGAACCGCAGCCGTGAACTGGTCGCTGGTAATTCCGACAAACTCCATCAGCCGTTCGTCCATCGGGCAAGGGTAGATATACTCGCCTTCGGTGCTTGCGAGCACAGCTCGGCATTTGTCGATCATGCGGGCGAGGTGGGCATAGCCTGCCAGCTTGAATCGCATGCTGCGCGGAAAGTCTTTGCGCAAATCCATTTTAGCAGGGCTGCGAAAATACCTGGTTGATGCCAATAAGCATGGCTGGAATGTTCCGTACGGTGCTCACGCCTGAATAACCTCAGGATGCTCAAAAAGGCCGTCCAGCAAGGCCGCAGCGAGCGAAGAGATGAGGCGTACGCTTCGGTACGTTGAGCCTCTGAGCGATGTGAGAACGCCGCTGGCGGACTTTTTCAGCATCCTGATTAGAGCAACTTGTGGTTCTTAAAGGTCAGGTTCTTCACGACGACTTGGCCATTCTCGTAGGTGATGATTCGTCTGGTTGCGGGAAGATCAGACGAGCCGACACGGACATGGGTGTCGGTGAAGCTTTCCACATTGGTCAGTTTGCCGTCGGTCGGCGAATAGTAATAGACCGTGTACTTGGTCGTGAGATTTTTCTGATCCTGTGTGATCGCGCTCTCCTCGACGTTGATCGTAAAGGCAAACGGGTTCATCCCGGGATGGGCCATTTTCCGGTTGATCTGTGTGATGCGATTGTCCTTGATCCGGTAGAAGGAATGAGAGCCATGGATGTTCAGCTTCGTGCCGAACGGATGACCGTCTTCCTCCTTCGTGAGCGAGTACTTGCCATCCGACTCCTCGAAGCTCCGCGGCCCGCGATGAACTGCAATCATACCCAGCTGTTCTTGCACCCACTTTTGAACCTGGTCGTCACCTAGTTGAACCGATACTTCACGGGGACCTTTGACGCTGACAGGGCCGCTGGTTTCTTTCCCGTTCACATTCACGGTGAGGTCGGCCGTAAACCCCTTAAAGTCTTTTTGCCACCGTGCGGTCCCTTCGAATGCTCGGCGCAGTAGATCGCGCGCTTGAGGGTCATCGGTGACGGTCGAAGATTCTTGTGCAGGCTCCATGATAGATCTCCTCTTAAAAAACGTATCGACGTACTCTACTTATACCGGTGTGTACGATCGCACTCAATAGTGAAATCCCCTGGGGCACGGCCTTTTTGCGTTTCGACGGTCATATACGTCATATGATGATGCATCGTACGGTCGCGTAACATTCGATATTCCAAAAATCATTATAATTCTGATATACTTCGATAATTTTTCAGGCTTGGGTATTGGACCAGAGCAACCCTGATCAGCTGGTCAGTCTGCGTTGAGGAAGGATGGGCATGGAACGACGAGCTGCTTCGCATACCGAAGAAGAAGAGATGAATCAACGCCGCAAACTCTTGAATGCGGCGAGACGAGGCGACACAAAAGCCATCAGCAGGCTGTTCGAACTCTATCAAGTACGCGTGCTCAGCGGAGATCAATTGGTCAAGGTCAACCGCACCTCTACTTACATGGCTCCCGTGAAGCATTCACAGAGCGGTAAGTCAAAGGCTGCGGAGAAAAACAACAAATCGAGCACGTCGAAGACGGCGAACAAATTAGACAAGGCCTCGAAGCTGGCTGCCAAGAATGAGCCGGCCGGCGCCACAAAATCGGCAAAGAGCGCATTCAAACGTAAATAAAAAAGTTAGATTACTGCACGGCTACTCTGAGCCCACCACCCGAGAGTTTGGCTGCAATATCATCCGCCTGTTCTGTCGATCCGGTGAAGACAATCGCTTCCCCCTCATGGTCGATCCGATAAGCCAACTCAAATGCCGTGGGTGAAGTCATCCCGGGAATAAATCGGCAAAATAGCTCGATCACTTGTTGATAGGTGTGACAGTCGCAGTTGTAGACGACGACACGAGACTCAAATCCGGTTCCCGAACCGATTTGTACATCTTCGGTGGTTTCCGGAATTGTCTGTGGCGTGGAAGGTGTCGGCATTGAGCGGGCTTCTAGCGGGCCTGGAGGAAACCGTTCAATTCTGAGTCGCTGGATGTCATGCAGGGATCAAACCCTGTCCATATCGATCACTTCGGTGGCATCCCAGAGGTTTTTCGATTCGGCATCAGCCAAATCCTTTTCACGATCCGCTTCCGTTTCTTCTCCAAAGGTTTGTCGCGGTGGTGCCGATGTGGCTTCAGTGCTGTCCTCAGCGGTCGATGCGGTGATCGTCTGGGGACGGCGCCGTTTCTTTGACGGATCCATGTTGACCGGCATGAGGTTCCTCCCAATAACTCCGTAGTCTTCGCTAACTGCGACCGTCTTGTCAATCGGTGAAGACGCTTGATGACCGAAACCAGGATGGTTTCAACTGTCCAGCTGGATGTTCGATATGCCGGTTCTCGTAGCCCATTTAGAATAA
>CAWKJK010000044.1:0-6418 GCA_963849655.1 uncultured Nitrospiraceae bacterium | reverse complement strand
AAGAACTCGTGGCTCGCGCGATTCACCGTCTGAGCGGGCGCAAAGAGGCACCCTTCGTCGCCATCAACTGTGGCGCGATTCCGGAGGCATTGTTGGAGAGCGAGTTGTTCGGATACGAGAAGGGAGCATTTACCGGGGCCGTCCAGCAGCGAAAAGGCCGGATCGAATCCGCGAAGGGCGGCACGCTCTTTCTGGATGAAGTTCTTGGGGATATTCCGCTCAGTCTGCAGGTCAAATTGCTGCGGTTTTTGCAAGATCATGAAATCCATCGATTGGGGGGAATAGATACGGTCTCGATCGATGTCAGGATTCTTGCTGCGACGAACGTTGATCTGCAAGCTGCTATCGACCATGGCCGATTCAGGGGGGATTTGTTTTACAGACTTTGTGTGGTGGCCGTCCCCGTCCCTGCCTTGAAGGCACGGGGTTCTGATATCACTCTCCTCGCAAGAGCGTTTTTAATGAAGTTTGCAGAAGCCCAAAAAAACTACTGAAAGGGTTTACGCCACAAGCGATCGAAGTCATGTTGAAGCACAGCTGGCCGGGAAATGTCCGAGAATTGGAGAATAGGATCAAACGGGCGGTTGTGATGGCGGAAGGAAAATACGTCAGCTCTGCAAATTTGGAATTGAAAGACCCCGTCCTTGTTGATGGGGATTCCAGGACACTTCGAGTCGCACGCGACTTTCGCGAGAAGGAGCTGGTGAGGTTCGTGCTGGAAAAAACCGATGGCAATGTGTCCAAGGCGGCTGTTGAATTGGGGATCAGCCGTCCCACTCTCTATCAGTTGCTCTCCCGATATGGGTTAAGGTAGCCAAGTTTATCAATGTCCTGAAATGAGAAGAGCGTAAAGAAGCTGTCGATGTGTAAATTTATTTTACAGCTTGAGAATTTCATGACCTATTGAAAATATTGAAATAAGTTCTCATTCAAATCTTCTGCAGTAACTTGGTGTAAATTGTTTTTACAGCTTGTTTTTGTGCGAACAAAAAATCAAATACAAACTGTAATACTTTCAAATGCTTATAATAGATCATACTGCTGGAATAAGTTGTGCTTTACCTTACGTGACGATGAGCACTGCGACATTGATCAGTATGTAACTGGGAGAGGTAAAGATGAAGAATGAGGGTGGGTTGATTCATTTAATCCTTTTAGGAGTCGTCGTAATTATTCTCGGCTTCTCAGGGAATCTTGCGATGGCTCAAACGATGAGTAGCATCAGTCTTACGAGTGAGAGCATTAGCATCGCTACGGATAGTACTAGCCTTATTAGGATTAAGCCCTTACCCATACCCCTACCTTGTGGTCGGCGGTGCGCATCCGTTCCTGAACCGGCATCCTTTATCTTGCTAGGCGCTGGGTTAGCTGGGCTTGGGATCTGGAAGCGGACTTCACGGAAAGACTAACCAACTTTTCCATAAAGAACGGAGTAAAGGGCCATCCCCGTAGGGGACGGCCCTTGTTTTTGGGGCTGATGCAGCTAGTGGATCATTGGATTGTCTTGCTGACCTCGTCGGAGGGGCTGCTTTCTCCGGCACTGTTGTAGGCCGTGACGGCGAAATAGTACATCCGGCCCACGGTCAAACTGTTCACGGTCGATGTTCTGGCGGTGCCAACATTAATGGTTCGTGTATAGCGGCTGGGCGCCTCCCCAACATAGACTTTATAGCCGCTGACGGTGCCGGTGACCGCGTCCCATGTGAGAGTTGCCGAGGACGTGGTTGATGGCGGTGGCGGGGGAGGCGACGAGGTAGCGGGCGAGAGAATCAACGTCACCGGGATCACCGTACTGCCCCAGGTGCCCGCCTTAATCGTAATATTCGCTTTGTAGGTGCCTGCTCCGAGCCCTGTCGTGTTGACGTATACCGTAAGGGTCACCTGATTGGTAATGGATGTTTTGGTTGGAGACACCCGAACCCAAGGGGCATTATCCGAGGCCGTCAGCGTCGCCGGGGTCGAACCGGTTTTGTAGACGTAGAACCACTGGCTCGGTGGGTTGGTCGCGCCTTGCACCGCATAAAACGTCCGTGATGATCGGCTCGTCGTCAGCGCCAAGCCGTCAGCTGCGAGCCCAAGGCAGAGGATCGCCGTGATCCCAAGCATCTGCCAGCATTTCCGAGAGACCGTAGCACGAGCCGGACGACGAAACCGTGCGGGTTGATAAGTGTGTGCCATAAAAAGGTGTCGCATTATTATTGGCCTTTCCTCGGGAAGAGGTGTTCCGTTGACGATGTTTTCAGCCAGTTCGGATCACACCCGTCCAGATGCATGGCGACTCGGTTCCGCCAAGAGTCCATTGGTCCACTCGATGAAGAGGTCGCTTTCCCGAGGAACCAGATGGTTAAGAGTAAGCCCATGACGAAGTCTGTCGCTTAAGATTCAGCTGGAGGCGTTACTGCCGTGATCTCATTCGAGCAGAGGCTCTCAGACTCGTTGAACGCACGGATCGCGAAAACATATTGTGTGTTGGGTGCGAGACCGGTAATCGTTGCGGGGGGAGCCTCAACGGCTTGGCTTTCTCCGTAAGAACATGAACTTGGTTCTTCTGAACTTGACTCTTCTGGGCGTAATTCTTCTGGTGAGCGTTTCCCATAGTAAATGTAGTAACCGGTCGCTTTGAACTCAGAGGGACGATCCCAAGTCAAATGCGCGGTAACTCCCGCCGATGTCGGAGTCATGGTAATTGTAGGGTCCTCTTCTCCTTCTCCGCCGGAATCCGCCACTGCGGAATGAGAAGCTTGATCCGAATCCAATTCTTCCGTCGTGTCCGTTGGTGTAGAAAGGCTGGAAATTATCGGTCCTCCAGCTGCATCACCCTCACCTGAACAACCACCTAGTGGCATAAGTAGGAGAACTGAAAGTGTCAGATGGGCCATCGAGACGTTCGATTTCCAAGAGGCAAAGTGGGCCAAAGTTTCAATCGGCAACATAAGCAACGCTCCTAATAGGTGAATCGGTATAGGTCCGTGATGGTTTTAAGCTAGTGCCAAGTAGTGATTAGTGCTAAGGCAGAGAGCATCCCTACAATTTTCGTTTTCCTAGGAGAAGAGAGGCACAGCAAAAGTGATGCCGAGAGGAAATGATCGATGAGTGTAATTTTTAAATGCTTTGAGCGGTAGGCGAGACCTAAAAGTGTAGAGTGTGAAGGGTTCAACCTTCACAAAGATCAAGAAGGAACAGAAAAGCCCTAATGGTCACTCTGGGTTTCTTCTTGCCCGTTTCACACTTCGCCTGTGAGAGATTGAAAAAACCTGTCCATACCGGACCACCTCCCGTAAGATTCATATGGTTGCGGCAGCAATTAGTTTCAGCATATAAGGTGGGAGATCGATAGTGTCGTCTGTTCGGATTGTGACACAAGAGGAAGTCCCTCCTGCATCCGTCACGACTGTACACCCCTCTGCTACGAGAGTCTGGACCTACATTGTTACAACGATGGCACTCATTGCAGTGATCGGTACATGGCTGGTTTGGTTCTCGGCGTTTATTCAGAGGAGTCTTCACGAAGAAGATATTCGAGCAGCATGCCGACGGGCTATGCCGGAAACGGCTGACCGCTGTTTTGATACGGTGATCATTCAGAGAGGAGGGATACGGCGTTGATGGCAGCATGGCAGGTACATACTAAAGTATGCTCATCAATTGCTCTTTTGCTGATCATGACTTCGCCCGCTCCAAGCTGGGGGCAGGAGTCTGATCCTCACGTACAGCCGCGCGTGGAATTGTCTATGAGGTCGTGGTTGTTTACTGCTGGCGAAACACAATGGAGCCACGATGCATCTGGGCTCGATCCACAACTTGGCGACCCTACCTCTAAACTCACGTATAAGGATAACGATACCCATCTGGTCGGGCTTGGAGCGAAAGTGCATGTGAATCGCCGATTATTCTTGGACGGAGCGTTTGGCTTCTCCGTCGATTTTGATCGAGGTTCATTGACCGATAACGATTATCTCGCAGGACAACGATTGTTCTCGCGCACAAGCAGCGACATCACCGGGAAGGGAACGTGGTATGTTCAGGCAAATGCGGGGTATCGCGCAGTCGAATTTCCGAACGGCCGCGGGCATTTCGATGTGCTGGCAGGGGTACAGTATTGGAGAACGACGTACGAAGCAACCGGGTTCAGTCGAATCGTGTGCGATTCGTCGGTCATTAGTTGCACTCCTCCTGGATCCAGTTTTCCGGCGATCAAGAATACGACCCATTGGATTACGCCGCTTCAGATTGGCGGACAGCTTGAATATCAAATCGTGCAAAGGGTAAGCGCAAACATAAAGATGCTGTTTTCGCCGGCCAGTGTCGTCTTCAACGAGGATATCCATTTTCTACGCGGCGATTTGCAACAGGATCCGAGCTTTTCGATGTGGGGCCTCGGATTAGGTGCAAGCGTCGAACCCTCAATACGCATCAGGTTGACCAATCATCTTTCGCTCACAGGTGGGTATCGCGTCATGTGGAACAGGACCTATTATGGTAGATGGGCAAATCATCCCATTGGAAGCGGGTCCGAGAGTGTTCCCCTCACTGAGCTTCAAACTATCCGCCACGGTGTCATTGTTGGACTGACCGGGTCCTTTTAGATTGCTCAAATGGTGGACGAGCTATCGCCTCGGACGTCTGCCCGGTAGGGTTTCTTCTTCATACTCAAGAAAGAGGCGCTTGGCCTCTGGATGGAGTTGGCTGGGGTGGCCGTAGGGGATTCCGAGCGTTCTAAACAGCGGCGTCAATTTTCCGTTCGGATGCAGATAACCGGCTCTGAGGGGCACCGTGCGTTTGCTGTGACGTACGAGCCGGCAGACAGTGGATCGGATGGATGTCAGCCAATCGGCGATGTCCTGCGGATTGCCGATCGAAGCGGAGAGCAAAAGTAGTCGAGCCTGTGAAGGACAAAAGATGATGGTTTCTTCCCACACCACTCCTCGTTCGGGATCGGCGAGGTATTGCGATTCGTCCAAAATCACCAGTCCCAACGTATCCAATCTGATATCGATCTCCCCGCTTGCGGCATCATAGAGCAGGTTGCGCAGAATTTCCGTGGTCATGATGAGCAGCGGCGCTTGCCCGTTCTCCTGGCGATCTCCGGTGAGAATGCCGACTTTATCGGGACCAAAGATTCGAGAAAACTCCGTATATTTCGTGTTGGACAAGGCCTTGAGCGGTGATGTGTAGATGACCGTGCGATTGTCGTCCATGGCCCGGCGGGCCGCTTCAACGGCGACATACGTCTTTCCGCTGCCGGTGGGAACGCTGATGACGACGTTGGTTTCATTCAGAGCGACCAAAGCCTCGCTCTGCCAGGGGTCCGGCACAAATGGTTGCGGAGAAGGAACACCAAGGCCTTCCAACCAGGCCGATAGTGAGATGGCGGTTTCGGCAGATTCCGGCCCTGCTCCACGTGGCGACGCTTTCTTGTGAGTGATCGCAGGCGGATGATTGATACGGGACGATTCGGATTCCGATCGGGAGTGCTGCTCTCCAATCAAGGCCTGGAGATCGGATTCGAGGCCCACACGATTCTGGCTTGAATGCTGAAGAAGCAGCTCGATCAATCGTTTCTTGCCGGCACGAAAGTGCCGATGAACGCGTCCACGGGCCAGGCGATGCAAAAGGGCTACAGGTTGTTGGGCAAGCCGTTGTTCAAGCTCGTCGGTATTCATGGCAGTTCCTCTAACACTCCGCGTCGGATCAATGTGAGTGCTTGCGAGGCGGATTCAGCGAGGCCGGGGTGCGTAGATTTTAAAGCCTGCACTTGTGACAGGAATTCCAAGGTCCTAGCCAATAATCGATAGATGTCGCCTTCCGCCATCGTGGTCAGTCGACAGAGTCCGATCCAGGTGAGGGTAGGGTCGGCGACCCAGCGCTCAACCAACGCCGCCACATCGGCGCGTAGAAGGGGAGGATCTTCGTAAGGAGATAAACTCTCCGCCAATTTGCGAACCTGCCCGAGTAAAGAACTCAGACCTGTACTGATGCGTGGAAATGCCCCGGGACGATCATCATCGTGGGCCAGACTGGCCAAGACGCCGGCGAGGAGAGACGGGTCTGCTCCGGTAAAGGCTTCGGCGCGGATCAGTTCAGTAATCAGCAGCGAATGATCGATGCGGATCAGCCTTGCCCATTCTCCGTTCGATCGTCAATTGTGTCGCGGGGGTGAGATACCCGAATTTCTGCAGCACTTCTACGCGCTCTTGAAAGCGGTGCCACAAACTGGTCCGCAGCGCTTGTATGGATTTCGTATGGCGCTGTTGTTCCTGGCGAAGTCGCGATGCGGGTATGAAGTCTTTCTGGCAGGCTGATCGCGAAGGACAAGTCGGGCAGGGGAAGTCACCCAACGATTGGACGATGGCATCAGGCAACGGCTCGATGCCCGGAGAGACGAGTATGGGAAGCACGGGCACATGCGACGGAAGCT
>CAWKJK010000043.1:0-18141 GCA_963849655.1 uncultured Nitrospiraceae bacterium | reverse complement strand
TGGCGAGTCGTTGAATGGTTTCCTCACGCGACAGGCGCAGCTCTTTTTCGGTGCGTTCCAGCCAGTCCAACGCCTGCTGTAACGCGAGCGTTCTTGTTCGGACGATGTCTTCCAGGTTCTCACGATGGAGGCGATTTTCCAGCTCAAGCCGTCGGCGGCGGAGAGCATTGGCGACGTTGATGAGAACCTCATTGGCTTCGAACGGCTTGACGATATATCCGAATGCGCCGACCTCCAAGGCAGCATTGGCGAGGACCGAGCTATCGAGACCCGTGACCATGATCGCCGCCGTGTGTGTGTGCTCTTTGAGAAGGTGTCGCACGAGATCCATGCCGGATTCTCCCGGCATGTTGACGTTGCAGAGCATCAATGCGATGGATTGGTCACTCAGCTTTTGCCTGGCCTCTCGGGCATCTGCGGCGCATTCGACCGAATACCCATGGGATTGAAGCAGGTAGGCCAGGAGGCGCCTGATCGGTTCCTCGTCGTCGACGACCAGAATATTGCGATTGTCGAGGAGAGATTGAAGAGTGGTCTGGTTCAGCAGTATCGTCATGAGTCGGAATGTATTCGGATCGTCGATGCCGTGGATTGTCTCGTTTCTTCTTTATCGGCTCATTGGCGGTTGACCTGAATGCCGTAGGAACGGCGCAGAGTGATGCACTTGTTGTGCCAATTAGTATTGCCTCGACGCCGTTATTTTAACACTGTCCATTTTGATGATCTCAAGGGATCAAGATGGAATCTCCGCGTTTGGAGAGGTTTTCGGAGATACCTTGTCATGAGCCCTTACTTAGTCTCTATCCGGAAGTAGGACTACACGTCAAAAGATTGTACAGAATTCGTCAAACTCTAAGTAACTGCTTTTGTACAAATGAGGATTAGGTGGTCGACGCATCGATTCACCGACGACGATCGGCTGGACCGTTGGTTTGCGCTTTCTTAAGGGCTTCACTATAATTCGAACCTTACTATTGAGGAAGGGGCGTAAGAATGAGCGGAATTTCCGGGTTAGTCCGTTTCGATGGGCGTCGTAGGGATCAGGTCCGTCCCGTGAAAGTGACACGCAACTTTACCAAACATGCCGAAGGGGCGGTTCTGATTGAAATGGGAGACACGAAGGTCATTTGCACCGCGTCTGTTGAGGAAAAAGTGCCTCCCTTTCTCAAAGGTAAGGGGACCGGATGGGTCACGGCGGAATATGCGATGTTGCCTCGTGCCACCCATGAGCGATCGCCACGAGAGGCGGTTAAGGGAAAACAAGGCGGCCGAACCCTAGAGATTCAACGTCTCGTTCGGGCGTGCTCTGCGGTCCGTGACCGACATGGCTCAACTGGGAGAGCGGTCCATTTGGATCGACTGTGATGTGATCCAAGCGGATGGGGGCACCAGAACCGCCTCCATCACCGGTGCCTTTATCGCATTGGCTGATGCCTGTGCCGTGCTGAAAAAAAGGGATCTCTTGAAAAAAAATCCCCTGACCGACTATCTGGCCGCCATCAGCGTCGGAAAGGTCGGTGGAGAGGTGATGGTGGATCTCGCCTATGCTGAGGATTCGATGGCCGAAGTCGACATGAATGTGGTGATGACCGGTCGCGGCCGGTATGTCGAGGTACAGGGCACGGCCGAACGTACGCCGTTCGCGAAGCAAGATATGGACGAGTTTCTAAATCTGGGCTGGCTGGCCATCCAACGGTTGACCGCCATTCAGAAAGAGCTGATCGGTGCACTCGACTGAGAGACCGATAGAAGAACTCCTCCTCGCGACCAGAAATCCGGACAAAGTCAAGGAGCTCGCCGTTCTTCTGGGAGATCTTGGAATCCGTATCCGTACCCTGGTCGACTTTCCCACGGCCCCGGAAGTCGACGAAGACGGCACAACCTGTGAAGCCAACGCACTCAAAAAGGCCAGGGAATCGGCCTCTGCGACAGGCATTCCGTCGGTCGCGGACGATACGGGACTCGAAGTTGATGCGTTGGGTGGAAGGCCAGGGGTGTTTGCGGCCCGATATGCGGGGGAACGCGCAACCTACGAAGACAACTGTCGGAAGCTGCTCAAGGAATTGGATGGTGTGCCGCCGGCTCGGCGGACTGCCCGATTCGTAACGGTCGCCGCCTTGGTTATGCCGGGGGGATACGTTCGAGTGGCGCATGGGAACTCTCGTCGGCGTTATTGCTGAAGGGTTTGTTGGTACGCAAGGATTCGGTTACGATCCTGTGTTCTTCGTCCCGGAACTCGGTCGTACGTTGGCTGAGTTGACGGCTGAAGAAAAGAACCGCATCAGTCATCGAGCCAAGGCATTCCGATCGATGGCCGACATTCTTCGACCGTTGGCCGCTGGAAAGGCCTGAGCGGTGTGATGTGGGCCATGGTCCTAGATAGGCATTGCCTGGACACCAATCGGAACATTCTTGTATAAATCAGGGGAAGAGCCGTTGGGGCGTAGCGCAGCCCGGTAGCGCGCCTGCTTTGGGAGCAGGATGTCGGAGGTTCAAATCCTCTCGCCCCGACCAATAATTTCAACCGCTTCCGTCTCCTTTCCGTTCTCCTCATTTCCCTCGTTTCCGGTTCTAGTCACGGTTCGGTCAGGAAGAGAGTTCAATGCGAGTTGATCTCTGATCGGTTGAGACTCCGCTCCCCGCTTTTCCAAAGCTTGCCACTCCCTCTACTGCCGATTTCAGATGAGAGGGGTCGAGATGCGCGTACCGAGCCACCAGATTTGTCCCGCTATGGCGAAGTAGGGCAGCGATGGTGCTGGGAGTCTGGCCATTCATCGCCAACCGACTAGCAAACGTGTGCCGCAAGGTATGCCAGGTCACCCCTTCGAGACCAGCCAGTTTCACAGCAGGCAGATAGATCCGTCCATAGAAATTATCCACGTTCAGATGGGTCTGAGGGTTCTGACTTGGGAAGCCCCCACTTCGACCGCTGCCAGGAATCTAAATTCCTGAGCATGGCGATACCTTCCTCAGTCAAAGGAATATACTGAACAGTCCCGTTTTTCGTTTCACCGAGGGTGAGGAAGGCTTGCTCGAGATCGACATCGGTCCACCGCAAGCGAAATTGTTCGGACTTTCGCATACCAGTCAGTATGGCCAATCGAACCCACGGCGCATAAGCTGGCCCAATTGCCACATACAACAGTGCTTCCTCTTTTGGCGACAGGAAAGCGAGTACGGCCGGCTCGAATTGCTTTCAGCTTCACCTTCTCAAACGGATTTTCTGGGACTCCTGATTTCCCGACCGTGGTGTACAGCCCATGCCGCAGGAATTTCAGGTAGTGAAGGATAGTCTGTGGTGCATGATTTTTCTCAATCAATTCGCCTTTAATTTGTTCCAACACGTCTGGCGTAAGCTGGTTGACGCGCTTTCGACTCAGCCTTTTAGCCCACCACGCCCCATAGTAGCGTTCATCAGCAATGGTGAAAGGTGTCTTGCCGCTACGGGGTAATGTCGCGAGATAGCGGGACAGCATGTCTTCAACCAGATCATAACCGCCTCGCTGATAGCGTTCTGGGAAAAAACGTCCGCTCTTTTGCTCTTGTTTTGCCTTCTCGTAGAAGTCGCGAGCTTGCGTTTTGTTAAGAAAGCTCCCAAACCGTCGTTCTCGGCCTTCGTGGTAAAGCCGTACATACCAGAGTGGCTTGCCGGTCGCATCCGGCTTGCTCAACAAGCCTCGATCTTTTCTTCCCGCTCTCGCCATTGCTCACCGTCCTTTCCGGCTCGCCATGTCCATCACCCCCTTTCCTCGTATGGTAAGCTAACTATAATATGATATTAAACTATGCCAACTTATATTTGACGCTATGGGTAGTTCAGTGTTAGGCTTCCCCCGCTATGCCGCGAACCACACCAGAAGGAACAGGAGCTTGGAACTTCCGCGACATTCCCCGCGACCTTATGCGCAAGGTCAAAATGGCCGCAGCCCATGAAGGGAAGACGGTAAAGGATTTTCTGATGGAACTGGCGGAAGCGAAAATTCAAGAGTTAGAGCGGAAGGGGATTTTGCCGAAGGGAAAGTGAGCAGGCACTTTTCGGAGGCTGCAGAAGGCTGTGCCGACACCTCTTCAATTTCCAGTTCTCCGGTAACTGAATGCTTGCCTTCATAGATGAAGCAGGGGACACCGGGCTCAAGACCACCCAGGGAGCCAGCCAGTTTTTTGTGGTTGTGATGGTCTTATTCGAGGACCATGAAGAGGCCCTTCGTTGCGATCAGCGTATTGCATTGCTACGCAGGGAGTTAGGCTATGCGGATGCCTTTGAGTTCCATTTTCGCGAGAATAGCGATCGACAACGGAAACGATTTCTAGAGGCCGTTGCCCCGTACGATTTTCAATACTTCGGGTTCGCACTCAATAAAGGATCGGAAAAACTGTGGGGGCCCGGCTTCGAGCACAAGATGTCTTTGTACAAATTCACTTGCGGAATCGTATTCGAGAATGCCAAGCCCTACCTGACTGACGCGATTGTCATGCTCGATGAGAGTGGAACGGACACGTTCAGGAGCCAATTGGGCAAGTATCTTGGAAGACGGATGACCATGTCAGGCGGGACTCGACTCATCAAAAAGATCAAGATGCAACGGTCGTCCGGGAACAACCTGCTCCAACTCGCGGACTATGTCGCGGGCGTAATGAGTCGAAAGGTTCAGAGAAAGAAGAAAGAGGCGGCTGAGTACTATCGGTATATTGCGGCGAAGGAAGTGTTGCTTCGGGTCTGGCCTGAATAAAAAAGCGGCCCAGCCCCTACTCCTTGCGGAGACGCGCACCATAAAGGCGACTAGTCAGGGCTGAGCCTATCCGTTGATGAGGTTACAGTACGATAATTGCCATTGTCAACGGCTCGTGCGGAATCTGCATGTACGCGGCTTATCAGGCTGGCAGAAGTGGAGCTTCAGGAACAAGAACGGGAAGGGATGCATAGCCTTCCATCAAATTTGCATCGCGGCAGTGTCCTATGAAGATACAGCAGATTATTCAGAAAGTTGTGGCCTTCTTAACGGTTGTGATGCTCTTGTCTGTGGCGGAATCAGCATCCTCCGAAGTCCGCACCATCACTGCGACCGACGAGTATCGGATGGGGGACAACGACACGCGCACAGATGCTAAACGCTTGGCATTGCTTGATGCGAAACGCCTTGCCTTGGAACAGGCCGCGCATGAGAGGAAGAAGGTCAAGGAGTTTTTGATTGAACTGCTGAAGCGAGACTTGATGGGTTAGAGCGGAAGGGCATCCTGTCAAAGGGAAAGTGAAATGTCAGCGTACAAGAAAGGGACACACGAATTTATTGCTGTCACTTATCGACGCATCATGTTTGACGACACCCGTTGCCAAGTCAGAGTCACGGGAGCTGTACGAGATGGGATTAACGGACGATGGTCTACGGGACTGGCTGAGCAAGACTGATAGGATCACGGTTTGGATCTGCGCATGGAGTTATGTTGTGCACGCTGAGGCGAAATGCACATGGATTAAGATCGACTTCGAAGGGCAAGGGGCCTCCAGAAACAGCTTAAGACCGGAGGTGCCTGTGGTAGGCGAATTTGTATTCCTGACTGATGTTCTAGCACGGGATTGGAGTGGCCACCCGCTCCAAAACGGAGAGATATCATTGCGTGGTAGATCTGAAAGTGCATCCCTAAACGTAGAACTGCGTCTGAGCGATGAATGTCGCACTGAAATCTGGAAGGCTTTCGTCTTGGGCGCATGCAGTCATGATAAAAGCAGATTGACTTTGAGCGTTGGGGTAAAGAGCCTCACGCCTGCCGATTGTGAGATATTTGGAGAACACTACCGTCTCCTAGGTCGTGTGGACAAAAGATTCCGAATGAATCAATGATGTGATTCCATAGCTCATGGAGGATGTGCCATGAGCCGGGGAGATTTAACGGAAGAAGGCTGGAATGTTCTTGCGTCGCTGCTACCCGCAGAGCGCGGGCGAGGGGGTCGCCCTGCCGGAGACAATCGCACATACGTGAATGGGATGCTGGGGGTGCTGCGTACAGGTGCCCCGTGGCGCGACCTGCCGGAGAAGTACGGCCACGGGAACAGCGTTTACCGCAGACATTTGCGCTGGCGCGATCGGGGCGTCTGGGAATCTGTGCTGGCGGCACTGACCGATGCGCGTGAGGACGAGACGAGTTACAGCCTGGATTCAACGATTGTCCGGGGGCATGCTCAAGCCGCTGGCGCAAAAGGGGGACTCCAAAAGAGGCGTTTGGTCGTTCGCGGGGAGGCTTCACCTGTAAAGTGCATGCGCTCGCAGATGCCGGAGGCAGGCCGCTCCAGTTCACCTCACGGGCGGGGCAGCGGCAGACGGCACCGCATACGAAACGCTGATCGATCTGGCGGAACCCCAGCCACAGGCGCTTCTGGCCGACCAAGGCTCGGACAGCAACGCCATTCGCAACGATCTGAAAAGACGCGGCATCAAGTCGGTCATTCCGCCGCGTTCAAACCGGAAAACGCCCCTCCGCTATAACAAACAACTCTACCAAACCCGAAACGGCATCGAACGGCACTGCGGATTCCTCAAGCACAACCGCCCCATTGCAACCCGTCTGAGAGTCTTTTTTACGGGAGGAAAATTTTTGTGAACGTCGAGTGCGGATAGGACCCGGTCTCATTGTCGAGTCTCAGTTTCCCCCCATGCCTCGTGGGTACCCCGTCAGTCGATTCTCCGTCACGGTTTCTGTCACGGTTCGAGTCCGAAAATGGTCACGGTGAGGGGATAACACAGGGAAGCACAAGAAGCAACGGCAGAGCACAAACCCCTTGATAGGCTTGCGTCTGCCGTTACATGGTGCGTCTTGCTATGACCGGTGTTTCTACCTAAACCAGCTTTGGGAGCAGGATGTCGGAGGTTCAAATCCTCTCGCCCCGACCAAACCACTTCGTGTGGACCGTGCGCGAATCATCGCTTTATCGTAACTGTGCGCGCGGAGAGAAACCACAAGTGAAACTTCCTGCCGGAGCCAAATCCTCTCAAGACCTCATTCAAGCCGTCCTTGACGCATTTGGAATCGATCCGGTCGATTACGAAGTAGTACTCCCCGAGCCGTTCGACGCGAGCCGGTGAAATTCATAGAACTCTTCCCGGCTCGCAGTCAGCCTGTTTCCTCACCATGAAACTTCTATGGTAATGGATAAAGCAAGTCGCTTCATTTCGGTTACTTGCGGTCCGAGCCAATCGCTGCATACATCACTCCTAATACGACACTGATCAACAGCACTTCTATCATCAACACCATCATAGCCTTGCACCCCCCTTCATGTAGCGTTCGTCGCAATGCTCTCTTCGCGCGTCATGCTTTACGCATGAGCATCGTCAACATGATCACGGCGAAAATTATCGCGCCTGAGATCGTCAACATGGCCATCTCATCACTCATCATATCTGTACCCATCCTTTCCGTATCTCCATCGTGATTCATCCACGTGGAGGTCAAGTGTGACTCGAAATCCGATGATGGAGTCCGAGTTCCACGTTGAACAGTTCTGCATCGAGGAACCTCATGTCTTTCTGCATGACAAACACTAGGCATTTCTTATGCCACACAGAATCTCAACCTAATTCGTGATATTTCCGGTACCTACGTAGATGGACTCATAGTTGGGCGGCGTGCCCCTGAATCTGAATGGATTCCAGGCTGGATCTAATTGGATGCGATAATTCGAAAAAAAAGGACGGTCGATGTCGTCTGCAGCTGTTCTGAGAGACCGAACTACGAGGCGAAAACCTTTTGAGGAGTGCCGCTCATTCCTTCACTCCGAGGGAGTAGGCGGTTTGCTGGAATCTGCTTCTGCCGGAGCAATTTGGTCAAGTAGGTCCGTTGCAGACCGAGTTCGGCTGCCGCCTTTGTCTGATTCCACCCATTCCGACGTAAGGCAGTCTCAAGCAGCTGTTGGCTATATGCGTCCATGCTCTTATGATACGAGAAAAACAAGATATCGGTGTTCGGGCTCCTGATGAATCGGAGGAGTGGAGGGAATGGAAGTCGTGAGAGCGGTCAAGGAGAGGTGTTCCGGTTCGATCATGTCGCCGGGGCATAAGATCAATGCGCGAGTGAGCACGTTTTCCAATTCCCGCACGTTGCCCGGCCAGAGGTAGCATTGCAGCGCCCGGAATGCTTCGTCGCTAAGGGGCAAGCGCTTGCACAGGCCCGCGTTGCTGGGCCGGTTGAGGAAATGTTCGACGAGGGTGGAAAGATCCTCCATCCGGTCACGCAACGGGGGCAGCGCGATGGTAATCACGGCGAGGCGAAAGTACAGGTCTTCGCGGAATGTTCCTTGACGAATCGCCTGCTTCAGATTTTTGTTCGTGGCGGCAAGAAAGCGTACATCGGTCCGTACTTCTTGGGTTCCGCCGACACGGTAGAATGTCCGATCTTGAAGTATCCGCAAGAGATGGCTTTGCATGGTGAGCGGCATGTCGCCGATCTCGTCAAGAAACAGCGTGCCTCCCTCGGCGATCTCAATTTTGCCGGGCTCTCGTTTGGTGGCGCCGGTGAACGCGCCCTTTTCGTGTCCAAAGAGCTCGTTCTCCAGAAGATTTTCAGGGAAGGCGGCGCAATTGACGGCAATAAACGGTTTCGGAGCGCGAGGGCTCCAACGATGAATGGCGCGGGCGACCACTTCTTTCCCCGTCCCCGTTTCGCCGAGCAACAAGACGGTCGCGGAGGATGCCGCTGCCTGTTTGGCCACAGTCAGTTGGTCGCTCATCTGTTTGTTGGTCGTCACGACGGGTTCGAACTGGGCATCGACTTCTTTGCGAAGCGTCTCGACCTGACGGTGAAGGGTGACGGTGTCCAAAGCCTTGTTGATCACGACGGTCAAGTGGTCCGCAGTGAACGGCTTCGGCACAAAGTCGAAGGCGCCAAGTTGCATGGCCTGCACCGCGCGTTCGATCGTCCCGTATGCCGTGAGCATCACGATCAGCGGAGTCGTATAGGTTGCTGAAGCCCGGAGCGTCCCTTCATCTTCCTGATCGTGGCGAGCTGACGTCTCGCGGACTTGCTTTAAGACATCAAGTCCTGACAGCAACGGAAGTTCGAGATCCAACAAGACAAGATCAGGCCCCTCTTCCTGAATCAAGCGCAGAGCATCCTTGCCGTTCGCGGCAGTGAGCGGTTCATGTCCCATCCAGGTGATACGATTTTCCAAACTCAGGAGGATATCCCGGTCGTCGTCGACGATGAGAATTTTCGCGCGCATAGGAGCGTTCTCCTTTCTAGACTGGCAGCTCTTCACCCTTCACATCGGGACGTTTCAGACTCGTCATGTTGTCCGACCTGAATCGAATCGTGAAACGGCCATGGGAAGCGTAAAATAAAAGCGCGACCCGATTTCGGGTCGGCTCTCCACCCAAATCGCGCCATGGTGCATCGTAACAAGAGTCTTGGTGATGTAGAGGCCGAGTTGAGCGCCTTGTGATGCCGGCATAGGCGACGGCACTCGTGAAAACTCATCGAAAATGTTTGAGAGATGAGGCGAATCGATGCCGCAGCCGGTATCGGCAACGCACGTTTGGACGAATCCAGGCGGTGATTCGCAACACTCCACCGTGATTCTTCCGCCAGGCGCGGTGAACTTGATCGCATTTCCAAGAAGATTCACCAGAATCTGCTCCAACTTGTCGCAGTCGCCATGCACGGGTAAAAGCGACTCGATCGGGGCAATGCCGAGGGATACATTCTTTTCTGCAGCGACCGTCTGTAGGCTGTCCACAGCGATCGTCGCGATCTGATGGATGCAGAATTCTTCCATGCGAAGCTCGACTCTCTTGGTGTCGAGACGCGACCAGTCGAGCAATTGCACGATGATCCTTCCAAGACGCGCGACGTTGTGTTGGATGCGCGTGAGGTAAGTGCGTTGCAGGTCGGTCAGCGGACCGGTGACGCCGTCGAGCATGTTTTCCGCAAAGCTCCTGATCGCCGTCATGGGGGTCCGCAACTCATGTGAAACGACGGAGAGAAATGTCGACCGGCGTCGATCATGGTCCTGGAGTTGTGCGTTGGCGCAAGACAGTTCCTCTGTACGCTGCTCGATGCGATCTTCAAGATGCTGAGTCAGCTCGGCCAGATCAGAATAGGCCCTAGCATTGTCGATGGCCGCTGCTACGTGGCCTGCAATGGTGAGCAAGATATGAAGATCCTCGTCCCTGCATGCGCGTGAGCCTCGATCAGCCGATCAGGATCCGAGAATCTTGGCATGGCTCTGGAGCGGCACGGCGACGAATGACCGCACTGCCAGATCGACGCAGCAAGCTCAAGTAGCCGGCGGAAGTATACGCTGGGGGATGGTTTCGATGTCATGGATCAGCAATGGCTTGCCGTGAATGAGCAGATTCTGCGGTGATACCGCCGTCGTTGACGATGGGTATTCAAGCCGGCGAGCCGCCTCTGCAGATCTCCGGCGAAACCCCAATGATCCGAGCGAATCGAGACGCAGTTCCGTTCAGGGTGGTGAAGCATGACCGCCATCCTGAAAAGCCGAGATTCTCGATAAGTAGCTGGAGCACCGATGCCGAGCAGCTCGTCCATGTCGAACATGCCGGCGCTGGCGATCGCGGTACTAGCCTGATGAACAGTGGTCAATTGCCTGACCTGCCGCCTGATCGTGTCAAGGTTCATGGTAATCGCCTGATTGCGATCATGCAGGGATTTGGTCATCACGTTGAACACCTGCGTCAACTCACCGACTTCATCGTTGGTGGAGGGGGTGAGCGTCATCGGTGCATCGTTCCCTTCTGCGAGTTGCCGCGCAGCACGGGCGAGACTGCGGAGCGGTGTCGTAATGCGAGATGTAAGAACGTGTGCACCGAGGATGCCCGCGAGGATGATGAGCAGCGTGAGGATTGAAACATTACGAACGATGACCAACAGGGCTTCTTTGGCCTGCGCGTCCGTGATGCCGATTCGCACAAGGCCGACCACGGGTGGCGTGTCGGCAGAAAGTATGGGACCGACGGCTTCACCCAACTCGGCGGAAAGCCTGGATAAGGGAATCTGAGCCGGGGATGTTCGAAGGACAGGCATCGCAAAATCGTACAGAGTTTCTTTCCGCGTCAAAAAGGGAAAGAGCCAGTCTGAGGATTCGTCTTGAGGAACCAAGGTCTGCTCGTCCGAAAGAACGAGGCGGGTGAAAAGTGGGACGGTCAGAGGAGCCTGCAGCAGTGTTGTTGAGATTCGGTCGTTCGGATAAATAGGCTGTTCCGGAGAGTGTGGTGAACCGTTCAACGATCTCTGCGTGCGTTTGGTTTGTCTGGCCAGGGTCCGGCCGTCCGATGCCGCGATCACCACATAGACGACATGGTCGATCGTCATGAGACTCTGCACGAATTGATCGAGTGTCACGCGATCTTCGAGCACGACACCCGCGATTCGAAAATGATCGTTGCGCATGGTATTGGTCATTAAGATCGTTCCAAGCTCTTCCAGATTATCGGTCATGGCCTGGCGTCGTTTTTCGATGAAGTACCAGCTCAACGACGAGCAGGTCATGATGAGAATGAGGCTGAAAAACAGCACGAACTTCATCCGAAGGCCGAAAAACCGAACCGCCGACCCCGATGCGGGATCGTGTCGATCCTGAAGATCCATGGCGCCCATGGTAGATCTCTCAATACGTTTCGTCGATAAGGCTGTCGAGTTCTTTGGGAATCGCGATGCCCAAATACCGCGCGGTCTTCTGATTCACCGTGATTCTGATCCGCTGGACAGGGACCGGCTTGAGCGGCAGCGGCTGCTCTCCGTTCAAAATGCGCTTGGCAAGGAGGCCGGTTTCCCGACCCACTTCTCCGTAATCGAGCGAGAAGCTGAGCAGTGCGCCCAGGCGAGTCAATTCTGAAGAAAAGCCGACGACGGGAACCTGTCTGGCCAGCGCGGATTCGAGAATGAAACGGATCGACTCGTCCGTCAGCACCGTCGAGTCCGGAACGAGCCATAAGGCTTCCGATTCGGACAAGAGCATCCGCAGTTGCTGCGGAACCTCCTTCTCGTTCTCGGCCGCGAATCCCCGCAATTGAAACTCATGGGCGGCGGCTCGAAGGTTCCGCCTCTTTGAGCTTGGTCGCGGTCTTATTGGGATCGTACAACATGCCGATCCTGCGAAGGTCAGGCAAAAGCACGCGTATGACCTTGAACTGACGGTCCGTCGGAATTTCCAACAGGACACCGGTCATATTGGCAGCGGTGAGCTGATGTTTCAAGGGATCGAGAATCATCATATACAGAATCGGAATATTCGAGATCTCCAGCTTGGCCGCCAGCGCCGCCTTCAGACCGACGGCGACCACGAGCGAAGAATCCGAGACGCGAATTTTTCCGGCCAGCCGCTTTCCCCGTTCGAAATCGCCCCGTAGGTCGTACTCCGCATATATCGCGGCTCCGGGCGCAGTCGTTTTGAAGCCTTCGATCGCGTCGCGATAGGCCTTCAGGTCGGACGACTTCAGGATGGCGATCTCCAAACCGGCAGCCTCAGCGCGACCGGGAACAAGGCAGCAGAAAGCGGTAACCGCCAAAGACAGCAGCCAGGCACGTGACAATCGCGCAGTTGCCGTCCCTCGTCCCTGAACGGTGTGAACGATCATGAGAATGTTCAAGTAGCGCTCAGAATACCCGCTGAAGAATGCGCATCATGGGTTGTTGTCCTACCGAGAGAATCACCGGCATACTGGTTTTCCTACAGCAAGCCACATGCCATGGGCGCCGTGGCCACCAGGCAGTTGTAGAAAACCGCGTATATACAACCCCACCACATCCTTGTCGTCGGCATCGCGTCGATCAAAGGCTGCAACGGGATGAATCAAAAGAGATTCAAGGTGAATCAAAAAAGATTCAGGTCGAAAAGAATGAGAACGAAGCCGGCGGCGGTGAATTATCGACCGGAGTTTTGAATGGACTTGAGGTCCCAGTCAGCCACGCCGTTGAGGCCTACCTGCCTCAGTAAGGCCGCCCGTTGCCTGCGAAGCGATGGATTGGTCGGGTCGCGCTCGATCAGCGAACAGACGCAGGCCATCGCATCGTACCAGAAGCCCACCAGCGCGTTGGTGCGCACGCTTTCTTGATCGCAGGTCACTTTCACCGACGTGATCGTCAGGCATTCGCTGAACTCGCATCGCTCGATCATCCCTCCTGCGACGGTATCTCTGGAGGGGGACTCTGGATTGGGGCTGGCCGACACAAACCAGCGGTATTGGACATTCGGTTCAAGTGTAATTCCCAGGCTCTTGAGATCGATGGATTGAACCCCTGCCTCCATTGGAGTGGGGATGGAACCTTCATAGATTGGTCGAATTTTTTGGGTGTCGTTGAGTGTAAATCGCAGCGGATAGGTCGTCGGTTTCGAGAGGTACCAATTCAGCGTCGGCGTTTGCTTAACGGTCATGCCCACATGGTCAGGCACTAAGGCGACGAGTTCGGGTTCATTGCCCTCCGTTCCCCGTAACGTACCCCCGACTCGCGCGCGAGGGGTTGGTTTCTTCGGCGGCGTGTAGATGAGAGGCTGCAGGTCATCCGGTTGGCCGGTCCTTGCGGCTGCCGCCTTGTCTGCGGCTTCCAAGTAATGCACTCCCGCGGCGGTCAGGAGAAAACTCAACACTAGGATCAGTCCATATCTCATGGTGATTCTCCTTATCAAAGCCAATTATTGAGCAACAGAAATGGCGACCAGTACGCCGGGTGTTCATAAATCCTATCGCTCAACAGCTTCAACTGCGCGCGCTGGAGCGCCACGGCTTTCGAGAGAGCCGGATTGCGCAGTTGCCGGTAAAATTCTGAAATCAACGATGCCGACGCTTCATCATTGATGAACCACAGCGTAGCCAATGCGCTGCGGGCGCCGGCCTTGAGGGCCACGCCGGCCAGGCCAAGGGCCGCGCGATCATCCCCGACCCCGGTCTGACAGGCGCTCAGCGTCAACAATTCCAGGGGTTCTTGCCTGAATCGAAAGAGGCCGATCAGTTGATCGAGGGTGTGCATCGTCAATTTCCCGTCGAAGGTCAGCAGGAACGAATCGTTCACGTCGGTTGAGAACTTTCCGTGCGTGGCGATATGCAGGCCTCCATACCCTCCTTCACGCAATTCACGTTCCAGTCTGGACGATTGGAAGGCATTGTTCATCAGTTGATCGCTCTTGTAGAGCCGTTGAATGGATTCGATCTCGTCCGCCACATAGGGAAGGGGTGGAAACCCTTGCACGGATTTGGTAAGGCCGGCCGTGAGGAATCGGAGCTTGTCGCGATTGAGTGGACGGGGGTCGGTCAACGTCAAGCCGGGTGTCATGGCGAGCGCGAACTTGCTGATCAGAAACGATGAGCCGTCGTGGAGCGCCGCCAGCGGAATCGTCCGAAGGGCGCTGTCCGGGACGAACACCAAGGTGGTGATCTGCTGTTGGACAAGTTGTGTTTCCAACGGACGCATCAGCCAGTCGTACAGCTGCTGGGCATGAGGCAAATATTCACGGGTCGTACGCTTTTCCACCAGGCGGCGAAGCTCGCGGATTTCTTGAGTCAATCGATCAGCCGTCACCGGCACCGAGATACGAGTGAGCCCGGTCGGCAAGCTCATGAGCAATTCCAACCGAGAGCTGAACATGATGGGATAGATCACGGCGGTGTCCGGCGACAACCGATCCAACGTGGTCAGCCTGGACCGTACGGCATCAACGCAATCGTCCTTGAAGTAGTCACGCAACTCGGCCGTTTTATAGGCCTCGATCGCATCGCGAGCGGCGAGCAGATACCCTTCGGCTGCTTCCCTGTCCTCAGTGAGTGAGGCCCGCTGCAGCAAGAGGTCGGCCAGCTCAAAGTACATCGGCTTCATGCTTTCTTCGCCGGCGAGAGGACTGTCGGAAGGGGTGTGCGTCACCGCAACCCGTATCGGTTGAAGCGTGGTTGCTGCTTGTCGGTAGGAGGCAATGGCCTCGTCAAGCCGGCCGGTTGCGGCCAGCTGCCGTCCCAATTGCCATTGCCATCGGTACAGCGCTTCCGGTGCATCCACTGATTGCGCGATGAACAACGCCCGTCTGGTGAGTTGCAACGCTTCGTCCAGGCGAAATTCTGTTTCATACAGATGACCAAGATAACCAAGCGCATAGGACACGGTTCTCTTGTCTCCCTGTCCCTCCGCGATCGTGACGGCTTCCTGGAGGACGCCCGCGGTTCGCAATAAGAGAGGATGTCGCTCCTGCGGAAGGTGAGAAAGGAGTCGCTGGTAAGCCAGAGCGATGCCGATCAAGCCGAGTGATTTATCACGAGATGGGGGCAGGTCCTTTACATGGTCAAGTGCCTCGTCGAGGGCGACGCGACTGTGAGCCGGTTGGCCGAGTCGCAGCAGGGTGCGTGCGGCGTTCGTACGGGCGGTGGTCGCGAGCAGGAGAAGTCCGGCGCTCTGTGAGTGGATGACGCTCTCCTGAAATGCGTCCAGTGCTTCTTTGTCCTGCTGTTTCAACGCGAAAAGAATGCCGAGATCGTTCAGGGTGGTGGCCAGGAGCGGCAAAGCGTTGTGTTTTCGCGCGGATGACGCTGCTTGTTGAAGATAGTCCGATGCCTCGGGAAGTTGCCGGAGCGTCAAGTACGTCCGTCCCAAATGCCCGAACAGGGAGGCCTCCACAAGCGGCGCACCACTCTTCTGCGCAAGCGCGAGCGCGAGTTCAAGAGACTGGAATGCCTGTTTGGATTGCCCCAGCCCCATTGCGGCTTGAGAGGACAGCACGAGGGCTTCGACCTGCGCCGGCTTGTTGCCGGCGCTTTTATACAGATCCGCGGCCTCTTTCCAATGAGACAACGCCTCACTGAAGGCTCCACGCTCAAAAGCCTGAGCACCTTCTTTCATCAACGAGCCGGCAGGAGAAGAGAGGTCATGGGATTCCGATCGGGTGACGGCGAACAATTGAACCGTCACCGACAAGAGGAAGCAGATGATCAACAGCGTGTATCTCATCACAAGGCTTGCACGACTGCTTGGAGATGGATGCCATAATCCTGCAGGTTGCCGGACGGATGGGTCACATGATTGAGCGGTACCCCCCAATAGAGTTCAAATCTGGCTCGGTCTCGCGGCAGCACGTTCCAGCGGAGGCCAAGGCCGACACTGGCCAGCGTCTCGGGGGCAGGGGTGCTGGTGCGCGACAGCCAGGCTCGTCCCAGGTCGACGAATTGGGCGAACTGAAGCATATCTTCACCGCTAGCGAACTTGAGGAGGGGAATCCGGCTCTCCAGCGAGGCGAGGAAGCCGTTGTCTCGCACCAGCGTGTTTTCCCGATAGCCGCGCACGCTGAACCGCCCGCCCACCGGAATCTGTTCAAGCGGAAACAACCGGTTGTTGCTCAACTGGAGATCCAGCCGTCCTAGAATCTGCCATCCGCCCAAATAGTCCAGCCGTTTGACCGCCTGCACTTGTCCGAGCCAGGATACAAAGCGGCCGCTCGGCAACGGCTCACCGCCGGCAGTGGTCTCCTCGCGTGAGTTGATCGTCGCGCCCAGCACATCGAAGCCGATACTGACGCGGGAGCGAACGGCGAAGACGGACGAGGGGGTCCGGTGCAGGTACTCCTGGATGAACCGCAGCGCGCTGACGGTGCTGACTCCGGTATCAGACGATCCGGGAATAAACCGGAACGGCTGGCCGGGCAAGTCGAAGGCCGAGGTAATTTTGTTGTAGAGGTGCTCGCCGGTGATCGCGACCGCCAGTTCATCGGTCAGGGTTCGATAGACCGGATGCCGCAGTGTGAAGCCAAAGATTTCCGATTCAGAATTCAAATCCAGCGCACGAAACTGGTCGGAGACGACAAGAAATTCATTCCGGCGATAGGAGGCCGTGAACGTCGTGTCGTACCGGTTCAGCGGTAGGGTATAGGACGTGTCGATGATCGGGTGCACCCCGCGCGATCCGCCGTAGGTGATGCTGAAGGGATCTCCATGCCCGGTCACATTTTGATGGACGAGGGTGATCAGACCACGCTCCGCGCCGACAATCGGCGTCTGGTAGTTATTGAAGTCCAACCAGACCTTCCAAGGGTTGGTCTCTCGCACTTTCACGGTCAGGACGCTCTCGCCACGCTGGTCGCCGGGACGAAGATCGGCGTTGATCCGCTCGATGCGCGGGTCTCGCTGCAGCAATTGCAATCGCTCTTGGAGAGGCTCGATCTTCAGTGGAGGCCCCGCGCCCAGCATGAGGCGATCGCTCACGTAGCCACGCCGAAACCAGTTCGTGCCCTCGACGTCGATGCGCGACAGAGCCCCTTGGATGATCTGTATCTGAATCACGCCGTCTCTCACGTCCTGATCAGGAATGATCGCGCCGGAGGTGATGTAGCCGTTATTGATGTATAGAAGCGTAAGCGCGAGCCGGAGCCGCTCTAAATCCTCAGTGGTCACAGTGCGATTTTCATACGGCGTGGTGACGGCCTTGATCTCCGAGTCCGGGAACACGCTATTTCCGGTGACATGGATCGCATTGACAAAGACGCGTACCTGACCGAGTTCCTTCTGAACGTCACCCTCCAGCGGTGCCGGCACCGGTGGGAGAGTGAGACCTGGGCGGAGGTACAGGCGGCTTGAATTCTTTCTTCAGCGGCGCACGTGGTTCACCGGATCGGAGAGTGGGGTCGAAAATTGGGGGAACCGCTTGTGCGAACAGTTGCGGAGGCTGTGTGATACTCGTCATGGCGAGTTCTGCGAGGAAAAAGGCGATGAAGCGACGGCGGTCCCATGGCGCTGCACCGCTGACCTTTATTCTCATGAGCGGCAGCTTGTGAGCCCATCAATCCCAAACGTCCGAACCAAGAATCCGGGCGGCGTGAGCCGTCGAAGTGACAGAGCCTGTGCCTCATGCCCCGGGAAAACCGTTGCCGGCGATCCATGTGGCCCGACACTTTTCGCAGTCGGACCAGCCGCATGCTCCGCGTCGTGTCCACGCAAGTGATCCATCGAGAGGGCACTGCTGAGCCATCCACCTGGTTCTGATGGGAGCGTGTCGCGTCCGGTAACAATAAAGGTGCTCTGTTCTCCGCCGGCCAACGCGACACAACGGTTTTGCAAGAGCGCCTGAGTTTCGCTTGGGGCCATGAAGAAGAAGAAGAATTTTTTTTTTTTTTTTTTTTTTTTTTTTTTTTTTTTTTTTTTTTTTTTTTTTTTTTTT
>CAWKJK010000042.1:0-28523 GCA_963849655.1 uncultured Nitrospiraceae bacterium | reverse complement strand
GGTGGCCGCAGCCTTCGACATTTTATCGTTGGCGATGAATGACAACGCGTCTGGGTCGGCTTTGCCGAGACTCGTTAAGCCGGAGATCGGCGTCTGGTTGTCGCCGTGAATGGTTCCTCCGACAACCTCGTGGATTTGAGCCAATGTGATTGGAGAAGGCAGTTGGGGCTTGCTCATCGGGCCGCGACCTTCTTCTTCCCAGACGTACCGATGGACGCCTTCTTCGACTTTCCGGCGGAAGCGGACTTTGCTGAAGCCGCCTTCTTGGATGATGGAGACTTGGCTGAAGCTGTCTTGGTCGTAGTCGACTTGGCTGATTTCGATTTGCTTGCAGCAGTCGCAGGTTTGGCCGACTCCGGCTTGGACTCAGTCTTAGATTCAGCGAGCCGCCGCTGGACATAGGCAGCTACGGTTCCAACGGTACTCAACCCCGGAAGGTCTTGATCCGGAATTTGAAGCTTGAATCGTTCCTCTATTTCGAAGAGCAGTTCGATGATGGCCACCGAATCGAGGCCGAGATCATCACGGAGATGATGAGATTCGGTAATGACGCAGGGTCTCGCTTGAGATAACTGGCCAGGGCCTGAATGATTTTAGAGCTAATCGCTGGATCAATGGATTCAGTCATTATAGATACTCCTTCAAGTGGAATGAGGCTTTTCGCATGTAAATTCGGCGAGGGTCCTCGATATCGTTCAACCGTCTCTTTCTTATGCCACAAACTTTTTAAAGACGACCGTGGCATTGTTGCTGCCGAATCCGAATGCGTTCAAGAGGGCATAACGCACCTTTCGGTCTTGGACGGCACGTCGGATCCCATCTAAACGGCAGGCCGGATCGGGTTCCTCGTAGTTCGCTGTGGGGTGGATTTGCCCGGTATGGATTGAAAGGGTCGTTGCCACAGCGCCGATCGCCCCAGCCGCCCCCAATGTATGACCGATGAGTGACTTCGTGGCATTCACGGCAATTTTGTCTGCGCGATTTTTAAACAGACTCCTGATCGCTTTGGTCTCCACGGCATCGCCGATCGTCGTGGAGGTCGCATGGGCGTTGATATAGTCGACCTGATCCGGCCCGATGCCGGCAGAGTCGAGACCGATCTTCATGGTCGTGGAGATTTCCTGACCATCTTCCTGGGGAATGACCATGTGATAGGCTTCGCTGGTGGCCGCATATCCGGCAAGTTCGGCATACACTCTCGCTTTCCGCTTCTTGGCGTGCGCCCATGATTCCACGACTAACGTGGCAGCTCCCTCGCCCATGACGAATCCATCGCGGAGTCGATCAAAGGGGCGTGAGGCTCGCTCCGGAGCATCGTTAAACTCGCTGGAGAGAGCACGCAAGGAGCAGAACCCGGCAAAGACCAACGGCGTAATGCTCGCGTCGGCTCCGACGGCGATCATGACATCGGCCTGGCCGCTGCGAATGCATTGAAGCGCTTGACCAAGGGCATGGGCACTGGAGGAGCAGGCCGTCGAGATCGTGAGATTCGGTCCCTTGGCGCCGTGTGCCATCGCGACGATACCTGAAGCGGAATTCAACGTGATCGTGGGAATGAAATTGGGATGGACGCGATGCGGTCGTTGAGTCTTAAAGAGCTGCGTGATTTCACGCTCTCCCATCACCATCCCGCCCATGCCGGCTCCGACAATGACGCCGACGCGATGAGGAGCCTCTTTGGCCATACTCAAACCGGCATCGGCGAGCGCTTCTTTCGTGGAAACCAAGGCGAATTGCGCGTAACGATCCACGCGACTCGCCTGCGTCGTCGTCAAATACTGTTCCGGTGAGAAATTGTGGACTTGTCCGGCAACTCGTGAACGATAGCCGGACATTGGAAACCAACCGAGGGAAGGGATCGCAGTAACCCCCGAATGGCCCGCGAGGGCCGCCTTCCAGAATTCACTGACGCCGATCCCGATGGGAGAGATACACCCCGAGACCGGTAATTACCACGCGCGAGGCCATGTTTCTCCCTCCTTCTGGGCGCACACGGCGCCTTTCTTACCGGAAGACCATTGTCCAGTCAACTAGGAAACCTCTCTTCAATGCCTAACTTTCAACAACAGATAAAGCCCGAAGCTGAGAAAAAGGGCATTGGCCATCCAGCCGGCAAGCATAGGAGCCAAGGCCCCCCCTCGTCCTAGCGCGATAGCGACGGAATGTGTCGTCCAATAGCAGAATCCGACGATGAACGCTTGTCCGATACCCATGGCCATGTTCCACCCCGAACTCCGCTTCGTCGCAAACTCAGCGCAATGCCGACGAGCACCATCACGACCGTCACCAATGGAAATGCGACCCGGCCGTAGTAGTCCGTCAGCAGACGGGCGAACGAGAACCCTTCGTGCCGAAAGCGCGCGAGATAGTTTCGGATTTCTCGAAACGTCATGGTTTCTGAGTTCCCCACCAATGAGGAGGAGAAATCATCGGGAATCAACGGAATGCTGATCGCCTGTTCCGTGAACGGAGCCAACTCGACGGTATCATCCGATTGGAACCGGCGATGATTTCCGTTCAGCAGGATCCAGCCTTGAGGAGTATAGCGGGCTTCGGCCGCTTCCGTAATCCGATCGAGTTTAAACGGCGGACGAAAATAAAAGATTCGTACACCGCGAAGAACCTCGCCTGCGACATCGATCTCATCGACTTCCATCAGGCCGTCGGCGCTGATACGGGCCCAGGGCTGGGCGGCTTTGACGGTGACTGGAACCGGCCTTTGTTCGATCTGGACCACACGGACTTCTTCGGCTTTCTCCGAGGCAAGCGGAATGACGGTCGAGCTGAAGAGAAAGAGAATCACAGACACGACGCCGGCAAACAGGAGAAACGGCGAGGTCATCCACAACAAGCTGATCCCGCAGCTGCGCATGGCGGTGATTTCGTTGCTGCGCGCGAACAGACCGAGCGTCAGCAAGGTCGCCACCAAGATCGCGAACGGAGCGACTTGGAACGAAATAGAGGGAATCTTCAACGCGAAGTACGTGAGGATCGGGACGATCCCCGAATCATAGCGCAAGAACCGACGGACTTTCTCGAAAAAGTCGATCACGAGATAGATGGTCACCAAGCCGGAAAAGCACATGCCGAAGATTTTCGAGTATTCGCGAAGGATATACCGAAAAAGAATCGTCATGATGCTATTGCCTGCTCATCCGAAAGAACAGGACGACGGTGATGACGACGAAAATGATGTTCGGTAACCAGGCGCCCGCAAAGGGGTGAAGGATCAAGGCCGTCACCAAAAAATCGCACCCGACATTCAGAATATAAAACGCAATGATGATCCCCACGCCGACGGCAAATCCGCCGACCCGTCCGGATCGCTTCGAGACGATTCCGACCGGCACGCCGAGCAGACAGAATACGAGGGAAGCGGTCGGAAAGGCCAAGTCTTTATAGTATTCCATCAGACGACGCAGCGAGCCGGCATCCTTGCCGCCGGACTCAGCCAACCGTGTCAGGATCTGTTCATAGGACGGGCGCTCTTCGGTGGCCGAATAGCTGCTGAGGTTCAGATCGATCTTGAGGTCGTAACTGGCGAACGCAATCCGCCGATATTGGTCGACCTGACCCGGCCGGCTATGAATGACTCCTTTCACGAGCTGAAGCGCGACCTGCGCATGGGCGGCATCCATAAAAACGTGATATTGCTCCGCGACGATGACGCGAGGCTCTTCGGGCAGGCGCTCATCCGAGATGAAGATGCCATCGGCCGGACGGCCCGGCTCCCCTTCTGGAACATAGATCATCATGCGTGGAATCGGCTCATTGAAGGTGCCTCGTTCCAAAGCCAGAACAAGCTGATCTTTGAGCAGATTGAGAGCCACCTTCTTGAGATTCAATGAGCTCCATGGCTGCCCCCATTGAGACAAGACCAATGTCAGCGTAAAGACACACACCGAGAACAGGAGCACCGGCTGCGAGAGGCGAAACAGGCTGAGCCCGGTTGCGCGCATAGCAACCAGTTCCTTGTCAAAGGACAACCGGCCGAATGCTGTAACCGACGCGATCAGGCCTGCGATCGGAAGCGTGAGCACGAGGCCGGACGGGAGCAACATGGCAATCACTTTGAGGACTGCCCAGAAACCGACCCCCTTGGACACCAGCAGTTCGACAAGACGCAAGAGTTCCCTGGTCAACATGACAAAGCAGAGCGCGCCGAGGCTGAGACCAAACGGAGAGAGAAGTTCCGTGAAAATGTAGCGATCGAGCAGTGTTCGTAAAATCACAGAATGTCTGGGTCGGAGAAATGTTGAACACTATAGGGGAGTCCTTCTCACCTGTAAACACAGGAGAAAATCCTCACCTTAAAGATTCGCTTGACAGAGCATGATGCCTATGTTACATGCAGCGCGACTTTCCACTCAAATGATGGGTTCCGTGAGCGATGCATCATTTCTTCAGGTGCCCGTCCCTTCTACCAGCCGGATTCTTGTCCAATCTATTTTTAATTTTATTTTCAATTTTGATGCAGGGGCGATTGAGTGGGGCCGCTACGTAACCAGTCGTAGTTGTTGACAAAAGGAGGGCTTCTGTGAAGACAAAAGGAACGGTCAAGTGGTTCAACGATCGAAAGGGCTTTGGATTCATCCGGTTGGATAGCGGAGAAGACGTCTTCGTCCATTACTCCGCGTTACAAGGAGAAGGTTTCAAGACTCTCAAAGAAGGGGAAAACGTCGAATTTGATGTCGTACAGGGAGCCAAGGGTCCCCAAGCGGCCAATGTGCTCAAGGCGGTGATCGCCGCGTCTTAAGTCGTTATATCTCCGTTTGGCTCGGTAGAAGCGCTGACCCCTCCTACAAGAGTGGTCGGCGCTTCCACCGGAGTGTTTCATTGTCTGATTCTGCCATTTTCTAGACAAAAACCATTGACACTGTTAGCGTTTAGCTGTTCGTGGAGGTATCGTTGTGCCTTCGGATCGAAGTCGAGTTCTTCAACAAGCTCAGCTCCTGGCATCCCGCGGACAGTACGAAGCGGCGATAGCCGAATGGAAGAAGTTAGCCACAGAAACCCCTGCCGACGGCACCATTCATAACACAATCGGTGATTTACAATTGAAGCGAAACGCTCCCGGGGAAGCTGCCTCTGCATTCTTGCAGGCAGCCTCAGCCTTCCGAACCGAAGGCGCCACCCTTAAGGCCATTGCTGCCTTTAAAAAAGCCCTTAAATGCGATCCCTCTCGATACGAAGTCTATCGTCACCTTGGAGATCTGAACATTGAACGCGGGCTCATCAGCAGTGCGGTCCAGGACTACCTCACCCTAGGGAAGTACTACCTCAAAGAGCGTCGAGGAAAAGACGCGCTCGAAATCTACAAGAAGATCGTCCTCCACGATCCATCGAACCTCCATGCGCAACAGCGAGTTGCCGAACTCTGCGTCCAGGAAAACCAGCAGGATGAAGCCACCACAGTGTATCTCCAGTTGGGCCGTGAGCGATCGGCGCAAGGGCGATACGATGAGGCGAAAGACGCGTATCTCGCCGTCCTCAGGATCAATCCCAATGACAATGAGGCTGCCCAATTTGTGGAGAGCATGAAGAATGGAACCGGGTCGATTAAAGCAGTCAAACCTGGATCCACCGCGCTGGCGAAGAAACCTTCGGAACCGCTCGACCTCCTGGCCGAAGCGACGCGAAGAATCGAACAGAAACAATATGCCGGCGCAGAAGCGATCCTGAACCAAATGCTCACACGGGAACCAGGGAATCCCCAAGTCTGTCAACTCCTGGCTCGGTTGCATTTACAACGCGGGGATGTGCAAGTGGCGCTGGGAGAATATCGCTTCTTGGCCGGGGCGGCATTGCGGGCGCATGACCTGGCGCTTGCCGAATCGCTGATTCAGGAGTTCTTATCCGCTGATCCGAACTCCGTCCCCTTGCTGGAACTGAACGGGGAACTGCATGAAGAAAAAGGCGATTGCGGGGAAGCCACACAGCAGTATGCGAAGGCTATCGAACTCTTGTTGGAGCATCCCGAGCCCGGCATGGACAGCCTGCATGAAGAGCTCTTCGAAAAGGTGCGGTCGCTGTCCAGTGATGAAGCCTTGGTGAACCGACTGGCGGCTAGAATAAAGGGAGAGGCTTCAGGAGAACAGAGCGAGTCTGCTCAGAACGTGTCTGAGGCGGGAGTGCCGTCGAGCCTCGTCAACTCGATATCGACGGATGGTGGATCACTGGGAAGTGATTCGAACAGTGCTCATCCAGTCCATTCAAACGGCAGGATGAAGGACGATCGAGAATTTTCGCTGGTCGGGGCAGTGCCGGACGACGGCGTTCCATTCGCCAAGGACAATGGACCGCTGCAAACCAGAGTCGAGCCGGATGCGGTTGACCCCGCCGTTGCTCCGCCGGCGAATATGAAAGAATCGGCTGTGCAACCCGACTACGAAACGCACTACGCCTTAGGGGTGGCATATAAGAACATGGGATTGTACGAAGAGGCAAAAGAAGAGTTTCGGGTGTCGACGAACAGCGACTCGTTTTATCTCGATTCGTCGCTGATGACTGCGGTCTGTCTCAAAGAAGAGCGGCACATCATCCAGGCGATTCAGGGGCTGGAAACCGTTTTGGCCGATCCACGGTGCCAAGGTGCGAAGGCGCAAGCCATTCGCTATGAGTTGGGCTTACTCTATGAGGCGGAGGAACAGTGGGAGAAGGCCGCTCATGCATTTGGGTCTATTCCTTCGTTTCATGACGTCCCGCAGCGACTGGCAGCCCTCAAGGGGCGGCAAGTGAGAGGGGAAATCGGTTTTCGGTATGCATCCTAGAACCGAGCCGCATTTTTCAATCACATCTTAGTTCACCCGATTCGGTACTGACCGTCCTCCCAATACAGCCGCAATATTCTCCAGGCAGATGAGCCCCATGCGAACACGCGTCTCGAGCGTGGCTGATCCCAGGTGAGGGAGAAGGACCACGTTCGGCAGCGACATCAACCGGACAGGAACAACCGGTTCTTGCTCGTAGACGTCCAACCCGGCGCCTGCGAGGGTTTTTGCCTCAAGTGCCGACACCAAGGCGTCTTCGTCGATGACCGGGCCCCGCGACGTGTTGATGAGAAAGGCAGTCGGCTTCATCAGGGCGAGCTTGCGACGGTCGATGAGATGACGAGTGGCCTCGGTGAGAGGGACATGAAGCGAAAGAACATCTGACTCCGCGAGTACTTTGTCGAGGGGGCGCCAGGTCCACGAGACGCCGGGTGGACCGGCAACACTCTGACGTCCGGCGTAGATCACCGACATCCGAAACCCGGCCGCCCGTTGCGCAACCGCCTGTCCGATCCTCCCCATGCCGATGATGCCGAGGGTCTTCTCTGACACGTCGGCGCCCAGCATCTGTGTCGGTGTCCATCCGGGCCAGTGACCGGTACGAACCCAGGCATCTCCTTCAACAACCCGCCTCGTCAGCGCGAGCAACAGAGCCCAGGTCAGATCGGCGGTGGCATCGGTCAGCACGTCCGGTGTGTTGGTCACGATGATGTCGCGCTGAGTCGCGGCAGGAAGGTCGATATTGTTGTAGCCTACCGCATAGTTGGCGATGACTTTCAGCTTCGTCGCATGGGATAGCAGCGAGGCATCGATACGATCCGTCAGCGTACAGATGACCGCCTGCGCCTCGGCAAAGCCTCGACGCAGCTCGTCCTTCGTTGGTGGCTGATCTGTCGGTTCGGCCAGCATCCGATACTGTCCGAGGGATTGAGTCCAACACCGGTTGTGGCAACAGGCGGGTCACGTATAGGTTCGGGCGTTCCATGAGCCTCTCCATTGTAGGAGAATCGTAGGCGACCGACAACGACTCTGGTTCTTCGAAGAGTCCGCAAGCTAAGATGCACGATAGTCTATGACGGCTTCATCGACATTGATCTTGCCGACGAGAACTCACGCAGTCGCCCGCGATCTTCGCGCTCTGTTGGGAGCCGAGAAAGTCAAAGACGACGTGCCCACGATCACGGCCTATGCCGTGGATGCCAGCATCTATCGGATTCCTCCGCAGGCGGTCGTCCTGGTTGAATCCGAAGACGACATCGCCGCGACCGTCGCCTATGCCGTATCTCGAGGCATTCCACTCACCCCTCGGGCGGCCGGGACGAATCTGACCGGTTCCGCGATCGGCTCCGGCATCATCCTCGATGTGTCACGTCTGAATCGAATCCTTGAAGTGAATCGGGAAGAAACGCTGGGCCCGGGTGCAGCCCGGGATCGTCTTGGCGGAATTGAACAAGCAGCTCAGCTTGCAGGGCGCTGCTATTCGGACCGGACCCTTCGAGCGGGGACATGTGCAAGCTGGGCGGCATGGTCGCCAATAATTCCTCCGGGCCTCATACATTGCGCTATGGCTCCGTAAAAGACAACGTCCAAAGTCTTCGGCTCTGCCTGACCTCGTCGACCTGGATCGAAGCACGATCCTATGCCCTCGATGATCCGTCGCTGGAGCGCCTCCTGACGACGGTGCCGGCCCTGCATGACGTTCTGATGATGACACAGGCTCATACGAACCTCATCGCTGCGAAGCGACCGACTGTCAGCAAGAACAGTTGCGGGTACAATCTGTTTGAGTTGGCCGACGGGCTCGCGCGTGGATCGTTCGATCTCCCGAAGCTCTTCGTCGGCAGCGAAGGGACGCTGGGTGTCGTGAGTGAAGCTCGACTCATTTTGGTCGACAAGCCCAAGGCCACGTTGACCGCGCTCATTCACTTTCGGAGTCTCGAGGAGGTCGGTGAGGCCGTACCCCAGCTCCTGACACTCCGACCCAGCGCCTTGGAAGTCATGGATGCCAACACTCTCAACTTAATCGGCCGAGGGAAGCATGGCATCCCGGCTGATGCGGCAGCAACATTACTGGTCGAATTGGATGCCGACTCCCCCGAGATCGATCTCCGAGAGCGGGCTGAAGCCATGGCCACCGTCTGTCGGCCTTACAAGCTGGCGGCGGAGCTGACGCTGGCGTTCGATGCCGAACGTCGGGAGCAACTCTGGAAAGCGAGAAAGGCACTCTATCCGACGCTCTATCGATTCGATCCGAAGAAGAAGCCGATCAATTTCGTCGACGATGTCGTTGTCCCCGCCGATCGGATCAGCGAGTTAATCCGATATCTGGAAGACTTCTTCGAAGAGCAGCGCGTGCCAGTGGCGATCTTCGGCCATATCGGAAATGGAAATGCGCACATCGTCCCCTTGTTGGACGTTAACGATTCCGGCGACTTCGAAAAGATGGTGAGCGCCTATCAGGAAATCCACGCCACCGTGCTGAATCGATTCGGCGGCTCGATTTGCGGTGAACATGGCGATGGCCGTGTTCGTGCCGAATTCGTCAAGACCATGTTCGGTGAAAAACTCTACGATCTCTTCATGCAGGTTAAGAAGGCGTTCGACCCCGGGAACGTGCTCAATCCCGGCATCAAGCTGAGCGAGGCCTCATTTACCGAACATATCGATTACACCAGACTGTCCAAATCCTGCGCGACCTGTGCGAAGTGCAATTCTGTCTGTCCCGTCTACGATGTCTTTCAATCCGAGGACATGAGCTCACGGGGCTGGTTCGAGATCGTCACCGCCAAGGATTACAGCTATCTCGATTCTAAGCGAGTGGTGGAAGCATGTCTGAACTGCAAATCCTGCCGTACCATTTGTCCGGCGGGGGTGGACGTGTCCGACCTGATTCTGCAGAAGCGGGCAGAGCATCCGAACCGGTTCGCCGGGTGGATCTTCAAGCGGCAGGCACAGGGAGGAGCGTTTGAATCGCTCTTGCGATTCCTAGGGAGCACGCAGAACATGTGGGATCGTCCCTTTTTCAGGAAGCTGCTGGAATGGATCACGAGGCCGATCATGAAAGCCTTGGCCCCAACGGCACGTTTGCCGCATGACCTCGTGCTGCCGAAACTGGCCCCACGTCACTTGCGTGAACGGTATGCGTATTTGATTCCAGATGGAAGAGACTCTTCGCCGACCCGTTCGGTGGCTTATTTCCATGGCTGCGCCGCGAACTATTTCGACGATGGAGTGGGGGACGCCGGCATCGAGGTGTTGAAAAAACACGGAGTCGAACCGGCACTGCCGCCTCAACGCTGCTCGGGAACCCCGATTCAAACCTATGGACACGTCGACCTCGTGCGCGAGGGAGCGCGATTCAACCTTCGCTCGTTTGCTCCGTACCAAACGATCGTGACCGGTTGCGCGTCATGCACGCTGATGCTCAAAGACTATCCCACGCTTTTCCCAGAAGGGACCGAGCGGCAGCAAGCTGAAGAATTGGCCAAAAAAGTGGTGCATATTTCGGAATTCGTCGCTCGATCGTCGCAGCATCCTCCTATGGCCAACGCCGACGGGACGATGAAACGCGTGACATATCATTCATCCTGCCATCTGCGGGCAGCCGGAGTAATGAAAGAGCCACGGCAGGTGCTGTCGTCCTTGCCCGGGGTCGATTTCGTGGAAATGCAGGATGCCGATCGTTGCGCGGGAGGCGCGGGAACCTACCTCATAAAAGACTACGCCACATCGCAGAAAATCTTTGAACGGAAAGCCCGCGCCATCGCACAAACCGGCGCGAACGTGGTCGCCACGAGTTGTCCGGCCTGCATGATTCAGCTCAAGAACGGGGTAGGGGACTCGGTACAGGTGAAACATGTCGCCCAGCTGCTGAAAGAAACTTATCAGGCGGCAGAACGTGAGCAGAGCTGAATCTATTCTCGCTGATCGTGTAGAGTACGCACCAAGCTCACGATGTGAAGCGAGATAGTCGGTCAACTCGTTGAGGGTCCAATGGTTTCGATACAGATTTTCGGCCAAACCTTGCGCGCGGTTGTTGGGGAGAACGAACTGGAAATTCCGGTGACAGGCCCGACCACGGTGAAGCAGCTGATTGAAGCGAACCCTGCACAACTAGGCGCTTTGCTTCAATACATCAAGAGCCGCGAAGCACTCATTACGATTAACAAGAAAATCGGGTCGGAAGATTCTCCGGTTCGCGACGGCGACGTCGTCAAACTCTCATTCCAATCTCGCGCGTCCTACGATGGCACCCGCGACATTCCTACCTGAGTAGGCACGTCTGCAACACCCGCTCTCCTCACACAGAAACTCAGTACACAGCAATTTTTGTCTATCATCACCTTGCACCATCCCGTTTTGCTTGAGAACATATCTGTACAGATTATGAATGACTGGACGACGGGGAAAAGGAAAGGGCTGGGACGACTCTGGCAATCGTGGTGCCTAGCCGTGATCTTGGTGGCCCTCGCCGGCTGCTCGTTCACCACCACGGCCTATCGTTACGCTGACCGAATCGTTCTCTGGAAGCTTGACCATTACTTCGATCTCAACCGAGATCAGCGTCATGATCTGACACAACGCCTCACATCCATACTCGATAGACATCGGCACGAGGCATTACCGCAATATGAAACCTTTCTCCAGGAAATCCGACGACGGATCGAGCAGGGGGTCACTGGTCTGGATATCGACTGGGCCTATGCCACCTACGATCGCCTGCGCACCGACCTCTTCGAGCGAGTCATAGCCGACAGCGGGATCTTTCTCGCTTCAGTCGATGCACGGCAAGTGCGAACGTTCGAATCTGTCTTGCAGAAAGACAATGCCAAAACGGTGCGTCTGGTTCAAACTCCTGCGCCGGAGCGCCTGAAAGAGCGGGCTCAGACCACTCTGGATTGGGCGAAAGACTGGCTGGGGCCGCTGAGCAAGGAGCAGCAGGCACAGATCCTCGAGTTGGAGCCTCACGCTCCCCGACGTGGAACCGATGTGGGTCGCCTTTCAGCAGCAGCGCCGACAGGAACTCGTGACCCTCCTGAATCAGCCCCGGACTCCTGAACAGATCACCCGAGAACTCCGCTCCATGTTTGTGTATCACGATCAGACCGCTCCCCAGTCCTATCGAAACGCGGTTCTTCAAATGCGCGAAAATGCCAAGACGATGGCCCTGGCCATCGACCAGCGCATGACTCCTGACCAACGCCGCCACGCCGTCGCCAAACTCCAACGGCTCATTGACCAGGTGCACGACCTCCAGGCCGGGTAGCCTTCAAGCTTTTCTTATCCGCTATGGGGGCGTGATTTCTTAAAGGGAAATAGGTAAGCTGCGGCGGCCCACGCGATCACAATGCATGACACGTCACGCCGGAGTCCGTTCCCACTGTATGCGCAAGTTCTCGTCGCCGTGATTTGTGGGGCGACTCTTGGCGTGGTCTTTGGCCAGGAACTCTATCTGATCGGCCTGCGCAACGAGCAGCTCGGGAAACTTGGCTTCTGGGTGGTCTGGATCCTTAAGACGCTCGCTGTCCCGCTCATCTTCGTGGCAATCCTCGATTCCTTGATCAAGACATCGATACCGCTGCACCAGGGGATGAAGTTACTCGCGATTTGTTTCATCAACGTCGCCGTGGCCATGATGATCGGCCTTGCTATTATGAACATCTGGCAGCCGGGGAAAGCGTGGCAGGGTCATGTCCAGGACTTACTTCAAATAGTACCTGGAACGAGCCTCACCCCGACCTTCACGCCATCGGAGCATCCACTCGAAGACCTGCTGGCTTATATTCCCCGTACGATTGGTGATCCATTTGCGAGCAATAACATCATTGGTGTCGTGCTTCTCGCGCTCGGACTCGGGCTGGCGCTGCGGTGGGCACGGAGTGCAACCGACCATGCTGGCGTCGTGATCGATCGCGTGGCCGATGTCATTGAGCGCGCCTATGGCTGGCTGGTGACTCTTCTCTGGTGGATCATCCTGGCCATGCCGTTCGCGGTGTTCGGCGGCGTCGCCCATGTCGTCGGCCGGTCAGGTATCGAGGTCTTCTCTGTGCTCTGGATCTTCCTCGCCGCCATGCTCCTCGGCCTTGCGGTGCACGCGCTGCTCTACTATCCGCTCGCCGCCTGGTGGGTGGGGAAGAAACCGCCGACGGTCTATATCGGGCAGGGGGCCGATGCCATCATGACCGCCATGTCCTGCAATAGTAGTCTGGCGACCGTGCCCATCACGCTCCGCTGTCTCGAACGCATGCGGGTCTCGTCACAATCGGCGCGCCTTGCGGCCTGTGTCGGGACGAACCTCAACAACGACGGCATCACCCTCTACGAAGCGATGGCCGCGTTGTTCCTGGCCCATGCCCTCGGCTATGACCTGCCGATGTCGAAACAAATCGTGATCGTCGTGGCCTCCATCATCGCCGGGGCCGGCGTGGCCGGTATTCCCGAAGCGGGCATGATCGTCCTGCCGCTCGTCCTATCCGCCGCCGGTCTGCCGGACCAGGTCATCCTGGGCGCTATTCCCCTCATCATGACCGTGGATTGGATCATCGCCCGCGCCCGCTCCGGCGTCAACGTCATGAGCGACATGCTCGTCGCCATCCTGCTTGACGTTGGCAAGACGACACCGGCAACGAAGCCTCTTCCTCGGCAGCCGTGAGGAAAGGAGATATGCTAACTGGGCGTGATTTCTCTTGAGGAAACGAGTAAGCTTCGACGCCACTACAATTCACAAGCGGAGAGAGACCGATCTGTGAGTGATGAGCTCGATGTCTTGAAGTCTGTGACCACAAGCTTACAGATAGTCGGTATTCCCTATATGGTAACTGGCTCCATGGCAGCGAACTTCTATACCACACCTCGCATGACGCGAGACATCGACTTGGTGGTGGAACTGTCGGAAACCGATATTGATCGTGTCGTCAGCCTATTTCAAGATGAGTACTACGTCGATCAAGACATGGTGCAGCAGGCCATCCGGAACCGGTCTCTGTTCAACATGATTCACAATGCATTGGTGGTCAAGGTCGACTGCATTGTCCGAAAAGATACCGACTATAGGCGGGAAGAATTCGTGCGGCGACGGACTGTCACCATTGCAGGTCAGCCGATGACCATCGTCGCTCCTGAGGATCTTATCTTGTCGAAGTTGGACTGGGCAAAAGACAGTCACTCGCAGATGCAACTCGACGATGTGCGGAATCTGCTCCGGTCCGTACGGGACTTGGACACCGGCTACCTCCGTCGTTGGGCCGATCGATTAGGGTTGACAGCGCTTTATCGCGAGGTTGGTTCGTGAACGATACGGCCCCTGAGGTTGAGGAGCGATTTCGAGCCATGCTCATGGCGCGCACTGGTGAAGAGCGGCTGATCATGGGCTGTGCCATGCGGGATTCTGCGAGAATGATCGTGGAAGCCTCCTTGCGGGCGAACGATCCCCAAGCGACGGTGCAGACGATGCGCAAAGGCCTCTTTCTCCGCTTTTACGGACATGAGTTTGATGCCGACACCTGTGCCAAAATCCTCGCCGCCATTGACCGAGCAGCCCAGCCCACCAGTCGATAGGCTCAGACAGCCTCCTTTCATTGCTCGATGGTCTTAGCACCCTTCGACGGTGCTCAAGGCAGGCCATTCGGCAAGCTCAGGACAGGCCCTTCAACAAATTCGTCTCGACCAAGTTCGCCACAGACAGGACAGACGAGGCAGGCGCGGCACTTTCTAGTCCCATACCGAGCGGGACGCATTGCTGGAGTTCTCGGTGGGTTTTGGCTACACTAAGCTGGAGAGACGTGATGAGCATCCCTCGATTAATCCAGTCGAAACGAACCCAGATCTTGCAAATCGCGGCGCGTCACGGAGCACGAAAGGTGCGAGTGTTTGGGTCGATTGCCCGAGGCACCGCTCGCCAGGACAGCGACATCGACTTTCTAGTCGACATGGAGGAAGGCCGCAGCTTGCTGGACCATGCCGCCCTGATCCTTGACTTGGAGCGATTGCTGAAACGACCGGTGGATGTGGCATCCGAGCGGGGGCTCCGCCGTCTCGTTCGAAAAGAGGTGCTCAAAGATGCCGTCCCCTTATGAGAGATGATCGCGACCGTCTGCAGGATATCCTAGACGCGATCAAAAATATTGAGCGGTATGCCACTCGAGGTCGGCGCATTTTCGAAGCGGATGAACTGGTCCACACCTGGATGATTCACCACATCCAGATCGTCGGCGAGGCAGCCAGCAAACTGACCACAACATTTCGTAAAGCTCACTCGCACGTCCCTTGGTCACAGATCATCACCATGCGGCATGTCCTGGTTCATGATTATCTCGGCATCGACCTATCGGAAGTCTGGGTTGTGGTGGAGCGGGACCTACCGGCCCTCAAGAAGCAAATCCGACAGTTGGCCAAGCCTCTGCCGAAACGTTTGCGCAAAGGCTAGCCATACTATCTTCGGTCCTCAGGACGCCACCGTCATCTCCAAACCCCGGCACTTTCCCGTTGCACCTGGCACCCTTCGACGGTGCTCAGGGCAGGCCCTTCGACAAATTCGTCTCGACCAAACTCACCACAGGCAGGATAAGCCCTTCGACATGCTCAGGATGGGCAGGGTAGGCTTCTTTGTTTTGATAGGAAACGTGATTTCTCTTAGATAGTGTCGTCACGAGATGTTAGCCCAGAGTGCGATGCATCTGATTTGGACGGCGGCAAGGAATGAGGCGGCATTTTTGGCGTATCTTGTGGCGATGCCGCGCCAGCGTTTGAGATGCAGGAACGCGTTTTCGATCAGGTGACGCAGCTTGTACAGGGCTTCATCATATGACCGTTGTGTTGTCCGGTTTTTTCTGGGCGGGATGACCGCTGCCATACCCTGATTTTTAGCCTGTTCGACAATCGCATCGCTGTCGTACCCCTTGTCGGCAATCAGGTGTTCCGCCGTGAGGCCTTCGATCAGGCGGCCAGCCTGCGTACAATCCGCCGCGGTACCTTGCGTAATAACGACTCTGAGCGGCATACCATGCGCATCCACGGCCAGATGTATCTTGGTGTTGAGCCCCCTTTTGTGCGGCTCATGTCCTGGTTGCCCCCTTTTGCGCCTGCTGCGTGCGGATGCACCTTGCAATGGCTGGCGTCAATCATCAGCCATTCATAATCCGGCTCGTCAATCAGAACATCCAGCAATGCTTCCCATACGCCGTTGTCGCGCCAGCGGCAGAACCGCCGCTGCACGTTCTTCCAGTCGCCCAAGTCCGGCGGCAAATCCCGCCATGGAGCGCCCGTTCGCAAAATCCAGCATATCGCGTTGATGAACAACCGATTGTCTTTGGCTATTCCGCCCCAGACGCCTTCGCGTCCAGGCAAATGCGGTTCCAGCAATTCCCATGTCCTGTCTGATATATCGTGTCTGCGGTGCGATGCGTTCATGCTCAACCTCCTTCGGTTCAGCATGATTCTACATCATTTCCAATCTCGTGACGACAGTATCTAGGGAAACGGGTAAGCTGCGGCCAATTTATCAGGAGGGGTCTTGTTGTACGCTTTTCTTTCAATCAATCGGAGAAGACGGCATGCCGAAATCGAAGCGGGACCCAGAGAAGCCAAAGAACAGCGAATCAGCAGGACTTGAGGCAAAGAAACGCGATGGTCACATCTCAAGACGAGTGCCCCACAGCCGACGATCGGCACGATCCTAGATGATGCGATGACAGCCATCGAGCGCGACAACCCATCGCTGAAGGGAGTCCTCCCAAAAGACCATGCCCTGCCTGGCCTCGACAAGCAGCGGCTTGGTCAGCTCATACTCGCCGCTTTGCGCGACACGCTCCTGCCCAAGCTTATCTCCGGCGAGTTACGTGTAGGGACAGGTAAGCGGACAGTGGAGAGCGTTATCTGATGAAGCGCGAGACGAAGCTACTTCTGGAGAAAGCCTGTGATTCACTGGTCCTTAGCATCGAACTATTCAACCGGCCGAACGATCGTGGCCGGATCAGCAGTACCCTGATTCAGCTCGACCACGCGTTTGAGATGCTGCTCAAGGCGGCCTTGCTGCACCGAGGTGGACGCATCCGGGAGAAGCGGGCCAGGGAGACCATCGGCTTTGATGTTTGCGTACGTAGAGCTCTCAGTGATGGAAAGCACAAATTTGTGACTGCGGAGCAAGCACTAGTTCTGCAAACCATCAACGGACTACGAGATGCTGCGCAACATCACCTTCTTGATATTTAGGAAGGTCAGCTCTACGTCCATGTTCAGTCAGGTGTTACGCTCTTTCGCGACCTTCTGAAGAAAGTCTTCAATGAAGATCTTGTAACACACCTGCCGCTACGCGTGCTCCCGGTGTCGACCTCGCCACCGACGACTTTAGCAACCCTCTTCGAGTCCGAAGTCGAGGAGATCAAAAAGCTGCTTCGGCCAGGAAAGCGTCGCCAGATCGAAGTCATGGCGAGACTGCGACCACTTGCGATACTTGACTCGACGATTCAAGGGGAAAAAGGCCAGCCCAGCGACGCGGACTTGAGGCGAATGAGCAAGGACCTTCTGGCCGGGAAAACTTGGGTAGACGCATTCAAGGGGGCATCAGCAGTTGAGATTACAGCGGATGGTGTGGGGCCAAGCCTGTGCCTACGGCTTTCCAAGAAGGAAGGCATCCCAATTCAATTGGTTGCTGAAGGTACGCCGGGCGCTTCCGTTGTCGCTGTAAAGCGTGTCAACGAACTCGATTTCTACAATCTCGGCGCAAAGCAGGTCGCAGAAAAGCTCAACACTTCCATGCCGAAGGCCATTGCAGTTGTTGATCACTTGAAGCTTAGGAGCAAGCCAGACTGTTACAAAGAGTTCAAGATTGGGAGTCTGTTGCATAAGCGCTATTCACAAAAAGCGTTAGATGAGATCACGATAGCTCTTAATAAAGAGAGCATCGATGATATCTGGGCCAGCCGCAACAGTAAGAGGACTAAATCGTGACCGGCGGCATTGCCGAGTCCATCGTCAAAGATGTCGCGCTCGGCTGGCTCGAAGCGCTGAGCTATCAGGTGCTACACGGCCCGGACATCGTCGCGGACGAAACTGGTGCGGAGCGTAGCGACCCGAACTGCTGCGATGTATTGTTGGATGAGCGTTTGCGCGAGCCCGTGCGCTGGCTCATCTCTGGCGAGCTGCGGGTGAAGGACGCGGCGCGATTCATGGAGAAGGCGGTCTGATGTGTTTGGTGACGGTAAGCACCATCGCCGGTCCATTCGACTGAAGGGCTACGATTATGCACAAGCCGGTGCGTATTTCGTCACGATTTGCACTCAAGATCGAGCCTGTCTGTTCGATGACGTCATAGATGGACAGATGCGGTTAAATGACTGTGGGCAGGTGGTGGCGGATTCGTGGTCGTGGTTGTCTGGCCGATACCTTCACGTTGATCTGGATGAATGGGTGGTGATGCCGAACCATCGGCACGGAATCATGATTCTTACAGATGGTAGGGGCGGTTCGCGAACCGCCCCTACAAAGAACCGTAAACCCATCGGGCGATTGATCGGGGCATTCAAAACCGTCTCCACCAAACGTCTCAATACGGTGCGCAATACCCCAGGTGCTCCGGTCTGGCAACGCAACTACTATGAGCATATCGTTCGTAGTGAGGAGTCTCTGACCCTATTCGCCGATACATCGTCAACAATCCAGCCCGTTGGGAGGAAGATCGCGAGAACCCACAGGCGGGCAAACCCGCCGCCGAGCGCAGCGACCCCAATTACCGTGATGTGCTATTGGAGGGGCGGCTGCACCAGGCGCTCGTGCGGCTTAATCCTGACATTCCTCACGAGGCGCTGGACGACGCCTAGCGCAAAGTCACACGTGTGGATGCGCCGTCGCTCATGGAGCGCAATCTCGCCTTGCATCGGATGCTAATCGAAGCATAGGGTCGGATCTTGAACCGTGCATGTTCTTCCTGATGCAACGCCACATTCAAAACGAGCAAGTCTCGTTCGGCAATACCATTGCCTGTCGGACAAAATGGGCCTCCCATCTGGATTCCAGGCCGAGCATGACTCTTCGCCGGCTGGGTGGGCGAGTCGCCGCTGCCTGAAGTCTTGGTCGGTTGGGATTGACGGAGTTGTGTCCTCTCGTATATGTTTAACATATACACGATGGGAGTTCCGTGAAGCGGCTACCTAGTGCGGAGGGTTTCGAGTGGGACGAGGCGAATCTCGCCAAAAACTGGGATAAACATCGAGTTACTCCGTGGGAATGCGAACAGGCATTCTTTAATCTGCCGTTGGTTGTCGCCGACGATGCGGCGCATTCCGCGGTTGAGCCACGCTACTATGTGCTGGGTCAAACAGATGCGGGTCGCCGCCTGTTCATCGTGTTTACCCTTCGGAAGCGTCATATTCGTGTCATCTCTGCGCGCGACATGAGCCCTAAAGAACGGAGAACCTACCATGCGCAAACTCAAAAGCAGCCCGACGTTCAAGACTGAGCAAGAAGAGGCCGCCTTTTGGGCTTCACACGATTCCACGGCGTATGTCGACTATACCAAGGGACGCCGCCTGTTATTCCCGCGCCTGAAACCGTCGACAGAAACCATTTCCCTCCGTCTGCCCAAGTCGCTGCTCGAGCAACTCAAGACCTTGGCCAACAAGCGCGACGTACCGTATCAAACCCTCTTGAAGCTGTTTGTGCTTGAACGCGTGCAGGCTGAACTTCGCCCGCGACCTGCCAAAGCTTCGTGACACCGGCCCTATGCTCACGCCTGGAAGACGAGCCATCACCGGCGATCTCGAAGCCGCTTCCATAATGTGCGAGGGTGTGTGAAGGCTGAGCCTATCGTCGTAGGAACGCGATCCAACGCCACAGGTTCAACAGACTGGCGAGAGAGGCTGCGACGTAAGTGAGCGCGGCTGCGGTGAGAATGCTGCGAGCCCCCTGCTCATCTTCAGGCGTCAGATATTGGCCTTGCCGGAGGACGGGAAGGGCACGCTTGAAGCTGGCGTCCCACTCGACCGGTAGCGTGATGAGGTGGACGAGGGTAGAGATTCCCATCGTCGCCATTCCGGCCATCATGACGACGACGCTCGCCACCGGCGTGCGAGCCACGGCCGCCGCGATCGGAATCCCCATCATCAGGACCGCTCCGACCTTCTCCGCCCCCTGCGCGACCCGCACAAGCTTCGTGCGCTCCGCGAGCGGCTGGTAACCCAGGTGGTCTTGAATGGCGTGCCCGACCTCGTGGGCGGCGATCGTAATGGCCGTGAGGGATTTCCCATCGAAGATAGCGGGCGTCAGACGGACCGCTTTGATCGACAGGATCGTAGTGGTCACCGGTCTCGGTCGGTTCGACTTTGATGTGCTGCATGTCGAACCGATTGAGCAGATGCCTGGCCAATTCTCCCCCGGTGCCCGGATAGTCGGCACGGGGCGCACTATGCTTGGCAAACACCCGCCTGGTCCAGAGTTGCGGTCCGACAAGGACCAGACCGACGACGATCAAGAATAGGACAAGACGCACCATGTATCTCGATCTCCTCACCACGCTTGTCGGCCGACGCATTCGGCCAAGGCTATGGACCCACAGGGTTGTGGGATGAACTCCCTCTCCATACAGGCTAACACAATTGAAGACAGGAACTGAAAATTTGGCTACAATTCCCTGCCATCGAGAGATGAATGAGTTCCTTGCACAGCAGATCTGACGACCAATGATTTTGGCACTCCTCAGAGTATGGCGCATGATGCTGCCCCATTGTCTCGGAGACCTAAGTGACGATCACTGACAGCGAATCGGCCGATATTCCCGACCCCGACGGGGCCGATGCGGACGTATGTCTTTCGCCCTGTGGCGGGCGGACGCTATCCGGGACTCGTCCTGTACTCGGAGATTTTCCAGGTCACGGGACCGATCCGGCGCATGGCGGCGATGCTGGCGAGCCATGGCTTCGTGGTGGCGGTGCCGGAGATTTTCCACGGGCTGGAGCCGGCCGGCACGGTGCTTGGCCTACGACGAGGCGGGCGCGGCACGCGGCAATCGGCACAAGATCACTAAGACCTTGTCGAGCTACGACGGCGACACGCGCGCGGCGCTGGACTATCTTGTGTCGTCACCGCACTGCACCGGCAAGCTGGGCGTGGTGGGCATTTGCATCGGGGGACATCTGGCGTTTCGCGCGGCGATGCAGCCCGATGTGCTGGCCGCCGCTTGTTTCTACGCGACCGACATCCACAAGCGCGGCCTGGGGCAGGGCACGCATGACGACAGCCTGGATCGGATCGGCAAGATCACGGGCGAGTTGCTGATGATCTGGGGCCGCCAGGACCCGCACATTCCCCGCGAGGGGCGGGCGCTCATCTACAACGCGCTCAGCGACGCCGGCGCGTATTTCCAGTGGCATGAGTTCAACGCCGTGCACGCCTTCATGCGCGACGAAGGTTCCCGCTACGATCCGAGCTGCGGCCAGGATGTGCTACGACATGACGTTGGAGTTATTCCATCGTCGGTTGGGAGAAGGCGGAACATAGCCTCCATACCTGGTCGATCCGACTTTAGCTTTCATGCTCGATCTCCAATAGCCACATCGCGTCAGATGGGTTCCGGAGGTAGAAAAGGTAGGTCGGACCTTCCTTGAAATGGCCATATGCGCGAAGCATGAACCGCACCTATGACGTCGTTGTGATCGGCAGTGGCCCGGCCGGGGCTTGCGCGGCGTGGCGTCTGGCAAAGGCGGGAGTGGCGGTCGCCGTCCTCGAAAAAGCCGCGCTGCCTCGATACAAGACCTGTGGCGGTGGACTCATCGGACGGACCATACAGGCGTTGCCGCTGGATGTGCGGCAGGTGGTCGAACAGGACTGTCATACCGCGCAGCTGAACTTTCTCGATGCAGAACTGTCCTTCACAACTCAACGACAGTCTCCGATCGTCTCCATGACGATGCGAGATCAATTTGACTATGCCCTGCTTTCCGCTGCGCAAGAAGCCGGGGCTACAGTTCACCAACGGTGCGCCGTAGACAACGTCTCGTTCCACGGCGACTTCGTCACGGTCGTCACCAACAGGGAATCGATGCAGGCCAAGTTTGTCGTAGCAGCCGATGGGGCGCTCAGCACGGTCACGCGAAAAATGAGTCCAGCTGATGGACGCACTCTCATTCCGGCGCTCGAATACGAAGTGACGGTGCCCCATGATCGGTTAGACAGATTTCACGGTACGGCGAGATTTGATTTTGGATTGATTCCCCATGGGTATGCCTGGGTCTTTCCCAAAAAGGACCATCTGTCGATCGGTGTCTTGTCGATGGCGCAGCGGGGAAGCGACCTCAAACAGGCAATGGCGCGCTATCTCCACCTACTCGGCTGTGGTTCCGTCACGCAGATCGAGCGTCATGGCTTTGTTATTCCCATCCGACCACGACGAGGGCCATTCATCGACAAACGCATCCTGTTGGTCGGGGATGCCGCCGGCTTCGCCGATCCCGTCACCGGGGAAGGCATTTCGTTTGCTATTCGAAGCGGCCTGCTGGCAGCCCAATCGTTGGTTGACGGGCAGCTTGAAGAAGAGTCCGTACGACACACGTACACCCGCTCACTGACTGAAACGATCCTTCCGGAACTGCGAAGAGGACGAGTGCTGGCTCGACTGCTGTACGACTTTCCGCGCACTAGATCGTGGGCATTTTCCCAACAGGGGCAGCGTCTCTGTGAAGCGGTGACGGACATCATGGCAGGGAAACGACAGTATCGAGACCTGAAGTTCAAGCCACGAACCCTGCTCCGGCTGCTATCGCCAAAATGGTTGAGGAACTTGGCCTACAGGCCTGCTCGGCCACGCGATGATCGAGTCTGAAACAGGGATGAGCAGGGACGGGGAGTCTTGTCCGGTCATTGGAATCAGAAGGTCATGAACAGTCCTGCGATGACATGATGCGAGTCGTAGGTATCCTCTTGACCACAATTACATACCGGCTGCAGCATCTTGCCGGCACTATTCATTTTTTGAACGTGTTTGTGAAATACACGTGGCGCACGGTTTGACCGAGTGGCCTTTCCTATCCAAACCCAGTGCGGTATCCTTCCCGGATACATGAACGAGAGGAGTATCGGCTGAACTTCAAGATTCTCTCCTGCATATCCCGCGTTCTTGGTCGATCTTCGAATCGCGTTGCCGTTTGCCTGCTTGTGACATGTACTGGATTCTGGGCTGGATGCGGCACTACCCCTATAGCCCAGTCTGACCGTGACAGCGAGTCGCAAGCTGTTTTTCATCAGCTGGCCGGCCTCGAGGTGGCGTCGGATCGTTCGTACGAGTCGATCGCGGAGCAAGCCGATGTGATGGGATTCAGCCATCAGTTGGAAGTCGAGTCTGATCTCGCCAGTCCGTTCACTTCGTCGGAGAAGGAGCGCATCGCGCAGTCGTTTACGCGCTCGCTCAAAGTCATGCTGTTCGATCTGGCCCCGACGAATTTCTGGGAGGACCACCTGGCGCAATACTATGCCTTAACATTGCCGGCCCCAGAGGCCCGACGATTGGTCGAGGGGTACGGCAGCGAGATCCTCATCCCAACGTCGAAGGTGCAGGAACTCCGCCGGAACTTTGTGGCGGACCGTCTGCCGGACCTGTTGCCGGCGGTGCGAGCGCAGTCGCATCTGTTCCATATCTCAAATGAGGCGATGGTCCCGGCGCTCTTGCCGGGAGACCATGTGATTATGCACAGGGCTGCGTATCACGCGACTGAGCCTCAACGCGGTGATGTCGTCGTCTATCGCTATCCGGACGAGAATGGAACAGTCTTTCTTCACCGAGTGATCGGGGTTCCCGGCGATCGGATCGACATTCGTCATCAAGTGGTCTCCGTGAATGACGACACCGCGACTGAACCCTATGTGCAACATACTGACCGATTCAATATGACCGGAAACGTCCGTGATAACCTCGGGCCTGTGACCGTGCCTCCCAACACCTATTTCCTCTTGGGTGACAACCGGGAAGAGAGTCTGGATAGCCGCTTCTTGGGACCGATCAGCAAGGAATACATTCTGGGGCAGGCACGGTCCATCTATTGGTCGGTTGATCCCGGCACGAGGACTCCTCGCTGGGATCGTCTCAATCAACCGGTGCATTGACTCATGGTAGATGATATCCGGATCAGGTCCGACGCTGCCGTTCCGCAATGGTCTAAAATTCCGGCACTTGCCATCATGTCTACGATGTCTATTAACGTCACCTGAGTGGGTTCACCGTGCTTGAAATCTGCGATCCCTTACTTGCCGTTTCTTCGATGCTGCTGGGTGGCGCGGCTGCCTATGTCATTCTCAGCATCGCCGAACGGATGCGCGCGCCCAACCAAGGACCCGTCAAGATGCGATGGCTCACGATCGGTGCCGTCGTAGCCGGCCTTGAAATATGGGCGATTCACTACATCGGCAATCTGGCGTTCTGTCGTCCGGTCTCAGCGGCCCACGACTCAGCGCTCGCCGTTCTTTCCCTTCTGTCCGCCGCGGTGACAGGAGCCGTGGCCCTGTACCTGATCAGCAGCCACGTCGACAGTCGCATGCGCCTCGTCTCCGGGGGAATGCTGATGGGTGCCTGCATGAACCTGACTCATTTCTCCAGCATGCTGGCGGTCCACCAGCCGATCGACCTCCAAAACGGCGTGTTGCGCTTCGTGCTGTCGGTTGTGGGGATCGCGATACTGAGCATCATCGTCCTCGCGGTCGGCGCCTGGAATATCTCGTATGGAAACTGGCGGGTGACGGAAAAGGCGAGCGCCATGGGGCTTGCTCTTGCCGGGTCCCACCTCATCGGGATGATTCCGACGTACGGTATTGCCGGCATCACGACCAGTGCTCCGCCGCCGGGAATCGAGGTAGATCTCCTCGCGGTTGTCGCCGTCTCGCTCTCGACGCTCCTGGCCATCATCGATCGGCAAGTGACGGCGGCGTCAAGACTGGCGCGTGATAGCCACGCACGAATGACCGAAGCTATCGAAAGTGTTCCCCAATGGTTTGCGCTGTTTGATCCAGACGACCGTCTGGTCATCTGTAACCGCAAGTATCGTGACGTGGCGTCGGGGAGTGGCGCTGAAATACAGCTCGGCGATTCGTTCGAATCGATCACTCGCCGTATGGCCGAACGGGGTGATATCCCCGCTGCGATCGGGGATGTCGAATCTTGGATACAGAAGCGCCTCGACATGCACCACAACCCTCAAGGGCTCTACATGCAATACCGTTCCAGCGGCGAGTGGATCCAGATTCACGAGCGGAGGACGCACGACGGAGGCATTGTCTTCATTGCCACCGACATTACGGCACTGAAACGCGCGGAACAGGCTGCCGAAGATGCCAAGGGGCGGTTGGCGGATTCGTTGGCGGTCGTGGAGGCCGCGAAAGCCCGCATGCAGGAAGAACTGAATGTCGGCACGAGATATTCAACAAAGTATGCTCCCACGCGTATTTCCGGCTTTTCCGGATCGGAAGGAACTGGAGCTCTATGCGGTCCTTGAACCGGCTCTGGAAATCGGAGGCGATTTGTACGATTTCTTCCTGCTCGATGACCATCGGCTCTGTTTCGTCATCGGCGATGTGTCGGGCAACGGGGTTCCTGCTGCGATGTTCATGGCCATGACCAAAATTATGGTGAAGACTCGGGCGTCGTCGGATCCCTCGCCCGCCAGTATCGTCACCCATGTGAATGATGCGCTTAGCGCGGAGAACGATTCTTGTATGTTCGTGACCCTATATCTGGGCATCTTGAATCTCCGCGACGGCACGCTTCTCACGACCAATGCCGGCCACAATCCTCCGCTGTTGAAACGACGGGATGGACAGTTTGAATGGTTGACGACTCAAGACGGGCCCCTCGTCGGTCCGATGCCCGGCATCGCCTTCAAGGAGAGCCCCATCCAATTGGGACCGGGGGATGAGCTCTTCTTGTACACCGATGGGGTCACCGAAGCAGACAATAGGCGGCGCGAATTGTTCGGCAAGGAACGGTTGAAAACGGTTCTCGATCAATCCGGGGCTGTCTCGGTGGTCGAGCGCATCAGGGATGTCATGAAGGCGGTGAAGACCTTCGCCGGCGACGCGCCGCAGGCGGACGATATCACCATATTGGGAATCCGGTATCTCGGCGTCGCCCCGTCCGATGTATCGGTGAGCGTGTTTCATCAGACCATGTTCAACCAATTGGCGGCCATTCCCACGATCCAGCTGGCGTTTGAGCGATATGTGGCGCAATGGGAACGGGCCAGGCCGCTGATCCCAACACTCAACATGGCGCTGGATGATCTGCTCAACAATGTCGTGCAGTATGCCTTCCCGAATGATCCGACCGAGCACACCATTGCGGTGGAGGGCGAAGCGCGCGATGAGTGCATGGTCTTGACCATTACAGATGACGGGATTCCCTTCAACCCATTAACGGTCGCCACACCGGACCTATCGCTGCTCCTGCACGAACGCGAAATCGGCGGTTTGGGAATTCACCTGGTGCGCTCCATGTTCGACGAGGTAACGTACCATCGTAATGTGGGGCGCAACGTCTTGACTCTGAAAAAGAGGTTCGTATCTGAACCGTCCGCCTCTTTGAGCCGCCCCGATCAGACCGGAATCAAGGCGGTCGAAGTCGGAAGGGAACCGCCACAGCCGGGCCAAGACTCAACCGGCATGGCAATGGGTGTCAGATCACATCGAAACGGTGATGTCATGATCGTCACTCCGCAGAACCGTTTCGACACGAACAGCGCGCCGGAGGTCGAACGCATTTTCACGCACTCTATCGAGCGTGGGGAACGGCAGATTGTCCTGGATCTCTCTCAAATTTCGTACATTTCATCCATTGGACTGCGGGTGATCGTGAAAGCCGTGATGACCATGACCCGAACAGGCGGCAGAGTCGTCCTCAGTGGAGGGAACGACCACGTCAGAACAGTGCTCCAATTGAGCGGGGCCTTGATGATGAGCCTCCATGCCTCCACGCTGGAAGACGCCATCGCCAAGGTCCGAGAGACGGGCTCATGACACCTTCGATTGACCGAGACACTCATGTGTCAGTGAATCATTGCCGCCCGGTCTAGGATCGTTCGGATGGAAGACGGGAACGTCTCGATGGTATGATGGGGTGCCCTGTGGGAGTAGCGGACCCGGCGCGAAGAAGACAGTCGCTGTAAATGAGATTATTGAGGAAGAAGCGAAGAAAAAAGGAGTGCAACCATGGACCAAGAGACCAGACACACCTTGACAATCACCTCTCGCGAGAACGCCGGAGTCACCTTCGTCAAGATGCAGGGCAGCCTCTCAGCTACCACGGCGGAACAAGGAATCCAGGAGATGAAAAAAATCGTGGATTCGGGCGCGAAAAAGGTCGTCGTCAACTTGGCTGATGTGGACTACATCAGCAGCGGCGGCATCCGGGTCCTGATTCTGGCCTGCAAACAGCTTAATAATGTTCAAGGGGAGATGAAGATTGCCGCAGCGAAGGGGATGGTCAAAGAAGCCCTTGACGCCGGTGGATTCAATCTGCTGAGCCGCGTGTATGGTGAAAATAATCAATTGTGCAATACGGAAGAAGAGGCTGTGGCCGCATTTAAAAGTTAAGCCATCATTTCTACGAATAGCGTGAGTATCCGGTACCCCCAACAATCCCGCCTGCGCCGCCATACACGCCTCTCATGCTAAGAGACCTCGGCAGTTGAAAATCGATTGACACCAGCACATAAGAACGTCGTTTCCAGGAATTCCGGCTATTTGCACGATCACTCGCAAGCCCTGATACCCGATTGCAGCGGCTGCCGGTAAGGGGTTTTCATAGTAGAGAGGATTTCCCGCATTCTCTATCATGTTCTTTTCTTTCCCTGAGAGCCATTTTCTATGGGCGAAGTCCTCCGCATCAAAACAACAGCCGCGAAAGAGATCGTCGATCTGACCGATCGGCTTGAGGCGGTGATCCGGGAAGCGAAGCTGAAGGAAGGTCTCTGCTCCATTTTTGTGACGCACACGACTGCTGCGTTGACAACCGGAGAGATCGGAGAAGGGACTGACGATGATCTCCTAGAGGTCGTCCAAGAGATCATTCCTCGAATTCGCTTTCAACATGCGCATAATCCCGCACATGCCTGGTCTCATATGGCCTCGTCAATTCTGGGACCGTCTCTGACAGCGCCGGTGTCGGCCGGAAAGCTGGTGCTCGGCACGTGGCAATCGGTCATGCTGATCGAACTCGATGGCCCGCGCGAGCGGACCGTGCACGTTACCTTGATACCAGGGTGAGGTGAGAATGAGGCGCTTGTGTTGAGGGCGCCTGGAAGAGTAGCCTGATCTACGCCGGGCGATTCTCGAACGGCCAGCGAGAATGACCGGCCATTTCGGTATTCCCATCGTGACCCATGCCCCGCGATGATCCCGACGGAACAAGTCCACCCAAGCCGGAACTCGACGACTTATCGAGCAGACGCCGAAGGCATTGGCCGGATTGGCCGTCGTTAGTGGCGTGGCCTATCTCGCCGGGTCGGTTTACACGAAAACCTATTTTTCTGAATTTGGAGCTTCGTGGATCTTAGAGGAGGTTCCGACGGCGACCTATTTTAGTCAAAGCTGGGTGCCGCTGTTGCTGATGCTCTACTTCGGATATCTGGCGACTACGAACCTCGCAGTGATCGGGAGTCAAGACGACGTGACGGAAAGCTTTCAGTTCAAGCTCTCTGTGGTCTTGGTTCGGTATGGTTCATGGTGCGTGCTCGCGCTTTTAGCGATAACTCCGCTCCTGAGCACATTCGGCTATGTCATGTC
>CAWKJK010000041.1:0-40380 GCA_963849655.1 uncultured Nitrospiraceae bacterium | reverse complement strand
TGTGCATCTACTTCGGTTTCATCGTATTGTTCCAGGTCGCCCGCCTCGATCAGCTCACCGCCGCCTGGGACGACGTGCTCGCCAGCGACCGCGCCGACGGCGTACTCGGGCTGGGCGTCGCCCGTTTCGCACCCGACGCCGACCGGCATCTGGGCGAACTCGCAGCCCAGCTCGCCACGGACGCCTACCAGCCTGGCCAGCTCACCCAGTCCACTGCCCCGCCCAGATCGGCAGCCCGGCTCCTGCATGTCCCATCCGTACGTGACCGGATCGTGGAACGGGCGATCCTCGCCGTGCTCACGCCGGTGATCGACCCGTGGCTCGGCCCGTTCAGCTACGCCTACCGGCCGGGACTAGGGACGGCCGACGCCGTGCAGGCCATCGCCTTGCTCCGGAACGAAGGGCTCCGCTGGGTGGCCCGCGCGACTTCCACGACTGCTTCGGCTCGATCCCGGTGCCCCTGCTGCGCCGCACGCTCACTGTGCTGATCGAAGACGCCCACCTGCTCAGCCTCATCGAATCCCTGCCTCGACCGACCTGCAGCGGCCGGCGGGGCGGCCGTGATCCACGGTCTCCCTCAGGGCGCTCCACTGTCCCCCATGTGGGCCAACCTCATCCTGGCCCGCTTCGACGCCCAGGTGACCAGCGCGGGATTCCCCCTGGTGAAATACGCCGACGATCTCGTTGCCCTGGCGGGCGACCGCGACGACGCCCGGGAGGCGATGCGCGTGATGACCGAGGCAGCAGCCGCTCTCGGCATGCCCCTGGGCGCGGACAAGAGCGCCGTCATGTCGTTCGAACGCCGGCTTCTGCTCATCGGCGAGGATTTTGGTCCCCGCTACCCACCCGCACTGGCCGATCACCGCTTGATCGAGCCCGCCCGCCGGGTCCTCTACGTGGGCATGCAGGGCGCGCACGCCCGGCTCGAGACCGGGCGGGTCATCGTGGAATCACCCGATGACACCGAACTGCTCGACGTGCCCAGCGGTACCGTCGAACGGATCGTCTGCTTCGGCGCAGCGGGCATCAGCGCCGGGCTCCGGTCGTGGGCGCTGACTCACGAGGTTGACCTGGTATTCCTGTCCGCCGAGGCAGCTATCTCGGGCACGCGCTAGCCGCCGCCGGACAGCACCGAATAGCCCGGCTTCGGGCTCAACTAGCGGCAGCGGACGACGCCACCAGGGCTGTCGCCTTCGGCCGGGCCGTCGTGGACGCGAAGGTACGCAAACAGATGATCCTGCTGCGGCCGCTTGGCCCGCCGCGGCAACGCCGAGGCCGTTACGGATGCAGCCGGGCAATGGACCAGCTGCTGGTCATGCTGCCCGACTGCGGGAACCGTGATGAACTGATGGGCATCGAGGGCGCTGCGGCGCGAGCCTACTTCTCTGCCCCTCGGCCAGGTGCTGCCGAATGGAATGACGTTCGACGGGCGCTCCCGCCAGCCACCCGAAGACGTCATCAACGCGGCCCTGTCCTACGGCTACGCGATCATCCTCAGCGAGGCCGTGTCCGCGCTCTGCGCGGCAGGCCTGGACCCGGCCATCGGCCTGCCGCACGCCGAGCAGGACCGCCGTCCCTCTCTGGCCCTGGACCTGATGGAAGAATTCCGGCCACTGGTCGTCGACCAAGTTGTGATCTCCGCCGCCCGGCGCACGACATGCGCCCAGACCACGGCCACAGGGAAGAGTCCGTCCACGGCATCCTGCTCACCAAAGCCGAGCGCGAAGACCTGCGCGAAGGTTACGAGCGCCGAATGCTCCAGCACACAAAAGGCGCACTGCCGGGCCTGTCCGGGAGCCTGCGGCGTCACCTGTACCGGCAGGCCGAACGGCTCGCCGCCTACCTTAATACCTGCAAGCACCCCCACCTGGACGGGCCTGTCATGGCGCTGACCCACGTCATCGCCTACGACACGCGAGGAAACGCATTACCTCGATCTCTCGATCGGACAACAAATTGTGCAACGTGACCTCGGTGCCAGGATTCAGCACAGACACAAGCTGTTCGGCGATGGTGGAACGCACGTATCGTCCGCCGGCGCAGACTTTTTTGATGGCTGCGATGAGCTCCTCCGGGGCGCTGGCCTTGGTCAGATAGGCATCCGCCCCCGCTTTGAACATACGGATGGCGTATTGATCTTCCGGATGCAGGCTGAGCACGATGACGGGAAGGGTGGGGAGCTCCTCTTTGAGCTGCTTGAGGGCCTCGGTGCCGGTGGTGCCGGGCATGGTGATATCCAGGATGACGACATCCCACTTCTTGCGTCGGACCAGTTCCCGCAGGTCCTGGGCGTTGTCGCATTCCCCGACCGTGACGTCTTCTCAGTCCGTCGGCCAGCATCTCCTTTACTCCGAGCCGGAAGAGCGGAAAGTCGTCGGCAATCAAAACTCTCAGCATGGGCTTTGACAGAACAGTTGTCAGGTCTCAGCGAGCAGTTGCCCGTTCGGCCATTACCCTTCCTCTCCTTGAGGGTGAAAGAGAAGGTAACGGAACGCTTGCATCGTCGCCGCTTCTCGACCCCGGCAAGTGCAACGTAACCGTTGTGCCTTTGTCGGGATAGCCGTGATCTTAGAGCGTGCCGCCCAGACCGCTCGCGCGCTCATGCATCCCCAAGAGCCCTAACGAGGCCGCATCGGTCAACTTCTTCGGGGGAATCCCTCGCCCATCATCCTGAACCTTGAGCATCAGACCATCGTTCGTCTGCTTCAGCAGCACCCGTACGAACGTCGCGTGGGCATGGCGCATCACGTTCGTGAGCGCCTCCTGGCAGATCCGGAACGCGGAACGCCCAGCAGCAGGCTTGCCCGCAGATTGGCTTCATGGATTATTCCTCAACGATTCAGCGTCAGATGTCCGACGGGAGCAACGTCATACAATTGCTCGTACCGATCGCGGGCGACTCGCAACTCCGTCTTCGACCGGCGAAGCTCCTCATTCTTCCGCTTCAACTCGATCTGATTCACACGAAATTCGTGCGCTAATGCGGCGGTGGTTTGAGCGGACGCAGTCGTGTGGGCGGATTTTGTCGGTGCCTGCTTCGCCTTGAGGGATAGATGCTTCGATGTCGTGGTCCGTTTCGGAGGCGTTTGCCCTACTTCAGCCACAGCCGCACATCCTCGGTTCAAGGTAGCCAGCCACTGCAACCATACCAGGCACATCTACCTAAAAACAATCACCCGATCGAGCATCGATCTTGACGAGGAATTCGCTGGAGACGTTGTCGCGCAAGGTCTCGCTTGGCCTGGTTCATGCCGTTAGCCGCCCTTTGAGGTTCGCAGCGTTGAATGGACCGGGTTCAGCGATCAATCGGCGAGCAGCATCGATCTGTTCCCATACATTCCATAACAACACTCCGCGCACGCGACCATTCTTCAGATAGTAGATGACCCCTTCCTTGTTTGGTTTCGTCCATTCAACGAATGTCTCTAACCGTGAATCCGTTTGTCCCACAGCCTCATACCCCAAGTCGAACAGATCGGAGTAGAAGAATGGGAGGTGGTGATAGGGCTCGGACTTGCCCGCCATATTCCTCCCTGCAAGGCGTCCCATGGAATTGGCATTGTCCTCATGTTCCACTCGAAGGCGTGTCTCCAACGCTGGGTTGTAAAACGATACCGCATCACCTGCGGCATAGATATCAGGATGATTGGTCCGCAACAGCTCGTCCACAATGATGCCGTCTTCTATCTCGAGTCCGATGGCTCTGGCGAGGTCGACATTCGGTTCAATACCGATTCCGGCAATGATCCCATCAACGACGATCTCCTGCTTGGTACTTGTCATGAGGACATAACGCCCATCCCGCCTCTCCACTCCGATCGGCTGTTGACCCGTCAAAACTTCAATGCCTTTGTTTCGATAAAAATCAGACACGAACCGGGCTAGCGGCGGCGGGAAGATCCGCACGCTAATATCGCTATCGGGAAAGATCATGACAACCTCCTTCCCGTTCAGCGTCAAGGCGGCGGCGATCTCCGAACCGATGAACCCTCCGCCGATGACGACAAATCGCTGACCCGTTTCGGTAAGTGCGCGTAGCCGACGGTAATCAGGAAGAGTCCTGAAGTAGATGATGTCGTCTCCACCGAAAGGTAGGCGCCGAGGTGTACCGCCTGTGGCCAATAAGAGTCGCTCGTAAGTGAAGACTTCTTCGTTGTCACACCGAACATGTTTCTTCTCAGGCATGATCTCTCGGGCAACTCGGCCGAGATGCATCGTCACGCCTCTCTCCTTCGTGTCCCGCCAGATACTGTCCAACGACTTTCCTTTCCAGAGCCCTTTCGTAAGCGGAGGTCGATCATAGGGCGCATCCTGCTCCGCACTGATCAGCCCAATGGTTCCTGTCGAATCCACTTCACGGATGCCGTCGACTGCGGCTGCCGAGGTCATCCCGCCGCCGATGATCAGATATCGGTAATGTGTCATTTGGTAATGCCCTTCTTTCCGTTCGACTCAAAACAAAATCATGAAGTGGCTCGCGCAACGTTCTAAAATAATGAGACTGTCGGATAAACCGCACCTAGTAAATGCCCTAGGATGCCGGTCTTCGTATGGTCGAGCCAGCGAGAAGACGATTCCCAACATATTGGAACTGTCCAAATATATTGGGAACATCTACTGGGAACGGTGAGGGAGGACCGGAAAAGGTTATTCCAGCAGGGCGGCTAGCGCCGCGTAGTCGATTGAGAGTTTGACTCGGTCAAGCCAAGCCTTGCGCGCTGCATGTTCAGGGCGCTGCAGAATATCTTCCTCGCTCTGCGCTGACACTGATACGGCAATCACCTGGATCTTTCCCGACTGACTTCGGTTCGGAAAGGTTGGATCCAGCTTATAGGCGAGCGCCTGCTCTGCCGGGCCCGGTTTGAGGTTGGTCAATTCATAGGCCGCCTGCAAGGCTTCTCCCTCCAGCGCGGCACGCTCCATATGGTCCTTGCGAATTCGATCGGCGTGCTGCAACAAGTCGGTGGCTTGGGTGCGCAACCGAAGCGTTGTCGCTTCGTTATAGCTCACCGACGCCTCTCTCTCCCGTTCACGACTTTGCTCCCGTATCTCGCCCACTCTCCCTTGATCCTCTACGCTGAGTTCTTGCAGCTCATCGACCTGAGCCTCCATCGCCTTGCGGGCGGAGCCATCGGTATCGGCCCACACCGCTGGCATCGCAAGTTGCTGAGCCGTAAACGGCGCTCGATAGGCACGGTACTCGTTGAGCAGCTTTGTGAGGTGGGCCTCTCGTGCCGCATCTTTGGCTTGCGCCGCTTGAATGTCTGCAGTAAGCCGTCTCATGTTCTCCACATACTGGTCGGCCCCGGCTGGATCGGTCGTTCTCAGCAATGCCGCAGTCCGATCGATCATATCCCGATCGGGAACTTTGCGTGAAGCCTTGGCATTGCGCCAATCAGCCAAGGCCTTTTCACGGGCAGCACCCACGCGATCGAGCCGATCGCCGAGGGTTTGAGGAATCCATGGCAGGCGCCCATTCTTTGAAATCACAACCCATCCGTTGTACTCGGGATAACCATCCATCGTGCCGGTCAGCTTCGGAATCTCGTCCTGGCCCATGAACATGTCCTTCGAGAGGTGGTTGAAAAAGATACTGACCCTGCCGATCGATCCGGCCACACGATCCGCCTGAGGAATAATCCCGCATTCTCCTTTCCAGATCCCGATGCCGACCGACGTTCTGCTCTGGGTAGGCGCGTATGATCAACCGCGAGTCCATCGACTCATAACGGCTCGTCGCCATGGTGGTCCGCATGCGAACGGGGACCGGTGGATGCAGGAACTCCTGCGACTGTTTGATAATGGCTTCTGCGGCGCTCATGGCCTTGAGGTGACGCGCCCATCGCTTATCAGTTACGGCCCCCTCGTTCTGACGCGGCACCCAACACTGGACCTGTGCGTGGACAACGGTTGCTGCGCAGATCGCCGTCAGCAAGACCGCTGAAAACAAATTGAAACAAATGAGGCGAAGGAGGAGCGGAATGGGCATGTGTTCTGTGTTCGTTAAGAAGAGTCGTCGCGTTTCGATTATGCCGGTCGTGCGATCCCTAGATTTTTCATATGGGCTTCGAGCGTCGTGGGCAACATGGATAACTAAATCGTCGCGCTCTCCTGGAATGCGGTAGCGCTTCTTGATGGCAGTCACTGCTTGCTTAGCTTCGGCTTCGTCAAGGCCTGCGCCAAATCGATAGGTTCTTGTGCCATAATCAAAGGCGATTACCCCACCGCCGATTCCCCATAATTGGAGGCTGGACGAGAACTCCAACGGATTGAACCCGACTGGTCCCACGCGAAGATCTCGCATCTGGAAGAGATCGTATTCCTTGTCAAATCCAAATCCTCCGATGTCGCGCCGAGTTTTGAACGTCTGTCCCTGCACGGTGACAATTTCTTTGCCCAGCACCTGCCACAACCACGCATAGATGGCCAACATCCCACTAACCGTCCAGACTCCGAACCATGCCAACATGAAAAATTCTCCCTCAGGCGGGGCGTCGCCGTTCAAAAACTGAATGGCGACCATGATTTCAGCCACCGCCCAACCACAGATCCAAAACCCCAGAAAGCACATCACGAACCAACTGCGTCGACAAGGCATGACGATGCGTAGCCCCTGTGATGTATCCGTGATCGTGATTCGAGAGTCAGCTGATCGTATCTTTCCCATCGAGTATTCACTCTGAGGTGGTCGGCATTATGACATGGATGACTGATGAGTCTCACGGGATATGGCAACTGGATAGATATGCCTTCTTTCGCGGCGCACGCAGCTATCGGTTCAGTGGGCGGGAATGGTGGGGCCGATTTTTTCTCGGATGACCTGTTTGACCTGCGTGGTGAAGCGCTTGGAAACCTCCAAAGTCCGCAAGGCATGACCGGACTCCGACACGTTGTACGTGGCGGGTGGAACCTGTGAGGTGATGGTTGCTTCAAACACCACTGCCAATGTCTTACTGGGTTTTCCCGTCTTTCGATCAATCCCGTAGGCCACCTTCAGCGAGACCTTCGGCGACACTTCGACATCAGCGCTCGCCGGGAGGTGCGGCTTCATCAAACCTGACTGATTCGGATTTTCCTCGATGAGCTTAATGATGGGATCTGCAGCAAATTCGCTCCGGATCTGTTCGGCCACCGCCCCCTTTGTTCTCTCCGCCTTCTCCATTTGTGGATCCAACACCGGTGGCGCGAGACTGACATAAATGGGATCGTTCGACTGCCGTTTTAGCGCAAGACCCTTCTGTTCAAGATATTCCGTCTTTTTCGCACTGAGCTGTTCTGCGATCATTTGCGTGGAAGCCTGTCGTTTTGCCATCGGATCGTCGGCATCGGTGACAGTGGTTTTGCCGTTCCGGTCGGTTTCGTATACCGGCGTCTTGGCGCCATGTTCATCAACGCGGTAGACCTTCTTCTCTCCGTTCACATCGGGCGTATAGTAACCGCCTGAACAGGCTGCAATCTGGAAAAAGACGGCGGCGAAACAGACAGAAATGATCATCTGTATAAAGTGCCGGGCTTTGACGGTCATGAGGTGTGCTCCTTTTGCTCTCTCCGTGTGGTGAGACCAACGCATGAAAGTCTTATGCAATGAGGTAAGTGTAGCAGCACCAATACCGCCGCCTGCGGTATTGGTGCATCGTCGCCAATGGACTCAAGGAAACACCCGGGCCTGCCGATTCTTAGAGAAAGAGTGCTCAAGCGGGTTTGTAGGAAATCTTTGACACTCTTCGTCTTAGCACGTAGCTTGTTTTCGAACGTATCCTTCCGTAACCACTTATTTTGCATCGAACAATTTTCAGGAGGTAGGACGTGGAACTGCTTCTATCGGCCTTGATCATAATGACCCTAGCAGGTTGTGTAGCCGGCCACCGCGGACGTTTCATTCCAGTGGTTAAGCCTGTTCGCTTTCGTAAGTAGCCGTGCCTCCTGATTCAAGCCCATGACTCGAAAACGCGTTGTCATCATTGGGGGCGGGTTTGGAGGCATGACAGCGGCGCGCTTCCTGCGCGATGCCGAGGTCATCCTGATCGACCGCACGAATCACCATGTCTTCCAACCCTTACTCTACCAAGTCGCAACCGCCGCGTTGTCTCCGAGCGACATTGCCTGGCCGTTACGCACACTCTTCCGTTCACAGTCCAATGTCCGTGTAGTGATGGATGACGTGGTGGCGATCGATCGGACCGCTCGGGTAGTCCAACTTCGGGACAGCGCTCCCATTTCCTTTGATGCCTTGATCCTCGCGCCAGGTTCACGCCACGCTTATTTCGGGCACGATGAGTGGGAGCCGCTGGCCCCGGGACTCAAGACCATGGCTGACGCGGTCCATTTGCGCGAGCGAATGTTGCTCGCATTTGAGGTGGCGGAACGGCAACGGGCCGAGACTGGTGCGCAGAATCGCCTCACCTTTGTCATCGTTGGAGGAGGTCCCACGGGAGTCGAGTTAGCCGGTTCGCTTCTCGAAATCGGAAAAAAGGCTATGGGGCCGGACTATCCTCACTTGCGCTTGAAGGATCTCTCGATCATTCTCGTCGAGGCCGGCCCGCGTATTCTGTCGGGATTTGATGCGAAGCTGTCGGCAAAGGCGCTGACGGTACTCGAACGTATGGGCGTGACAGTCAAACTTAATAACCCGGTAACCGCAGTCCGTCCCAATGGGGTCATGGTCGGCAACGAATGGATCCCGTCTACCAATGTGATCTGGGCTGCGGGTAACAAGGCGTCGCCTCTGCTCAACACGCTTGGCAGTTCCTCAGGATTCGTGCGGCCGGGTCAAGGTCCAACCGGACCTGACAATCCCCAATGAGCCCTGGATCTTCGTCATCGGTGACGCCGCCCATTGTCTTGGCCGCGATGGCAAACCATTACCAGGCATCGCTCCGGTTGCCATGCGAGAAGGACGGTATGTTGCGGATCTGATCAATCAGGACCGCGGTTCAGACCAACGCTCCACCGTTTACCTATACCGACCGTGGCATGTTGGCGACGATTGGCCGCGCCCAAGCTGTCGCTCAGATCGGTCCGATCCACACATCCGGCCCCCTGGCCTGGGCGCTCTGGTGCATCGTCCACATTTTCTTCCTCATCGGTCTCAGGAACCGGATACGGGTGATGTCGGAATGGACGTGGTACTACCTCACCTTCAAACCGGGTGCGAGATTGCTATGTGAACAACCTTCCGGTCAGCGCGATATGCCGATCAATGATCAGGTACGCGACACCGCCGTCAAGAATCGCTCGCCATCACGTCGTGCGGCGTAACGCCCGGAACGTCGGACCTGATCGCCTTACACCTATTCATCTCTGATTGTTCGTTGGAAGTACTCCCGTAGTCCTTCAGTAGCCTCGCCACCGATCCGAATCCAATATTGTCAGATTGTGACTCTCTTGGGCTTTCCCTATTATGGGTAGGCACGATAGAGTGCACGGCATGGCTGGAAGCTGAGGATTTCATCGGCGTAAGATCCGACAGTCGGTTTTACGATTTTCTCTTCATGGCTCACTCACGCGCCGTCGAGTCGGCAAAACACGAAACGACCTATGCTCGAAGGCCGACAACGCTACACATTGTGGGGATGCTACGTCCCTCGTCGTCAGCGCCAGGAAGATAGATATACACCACAACCAACCGACAAGATCCTACCTTCGGCAGAGCACGATAGAATGAATGGCCAGAAGCAAGTCGTCATTATCGGCGGTGGGTTCGGAGGTTTAACGGTTGCGCGATCCTTACGCCATGCCGACGTCACCCTCATCGACCGCACGAATCACCACGTCTTTCAACCCCTCCTCTATCAAGTAGCCACCGCAGCATTGTCGGCCGGTGATATTGCCTGGCCGTCTACGTACGCTTTTCCGCTCACAGCCCAATGTCCGTGTGGTGATGGATGATGTGATGGCGATCGATCGGACCGCTCGAGTCGTCCAACTCCGGGACAGCGTACCGATTTCTTTTGATGCCTTGATTGCTGCTCCAGGCTCACGCCACGCCTATTTCGGTCACGACGAGTGGGAGTCGTTTGCGCCCGGACTCAAGACGATGACCGATGCCGTCCAGCTTCGAGAGAAGATGTTGCTCGCATTTGAGGAGGCGGAACGGCGGAGAACCTCGACCGGCGTTCAGAGCCAGCTGACGTTCGTCATCGTTGGAGGAGGGCCGACCGGGGTTGAATTAGCCGGTGCCCTGGCCGAGCTCGGCAGAAAGGCCATGGGACCGGACTTTCCTCACTTGCGCCTTGATGACCTTTCCATCATTCTCGTCGAGGCCGGTCCACGCCTTCTACCGGGATTCGATGCCGACCTTTCCGCGAAGGCAGCCGCCGCGCTGACTCGCATGGGCGTGATCATCAAACTCAGAAACCCGGTGAGTGCCGTCCAAGCCGACGGTGTGAAGGTTGGACAGGAATGGATCCCCTCGACGAACGTCATGTGGGCGGCGGGTAATCGAGCGTCTTCCCTCTTGAACACTCTCTCGGCTCCACAAGATTCCTTTCGGCCGGATCAAGGTCCGACCGGATCTGACGATTCCCGACGATCCATGGATCTTCGTCATCGGTGACGCGGCACATTGCGTGGGGCACGAAGGGAAACCATTGCCGGGAGTGGCGCCTGTCGCAATGCAACAGGGACGGTATGTTGCGGACCTCATCGATCGGGCCATCGCTCCAGACCAACGGCCGCTCTTTGTTTACGCAGACCGTGGCATGCTGGCGACGATCGGCCGAGCACAAGCCGTGGCGCAGTTCGGCCTGGTACATGTTTCAGGACTCTTCGCCTGGCTGATCTGGTGTATTGTGCACATTTTCTTCTTGATCGGCTTCCGAAACCGATTCCGGGTCATGTCGGAATGGGTCTGGTATTACCTTACCTTTAAACCAGGAGCGAGATTGATTTTTCAGCGGCCTTCTACCGTTCGCCGCATACCGTCCACAGAGCATAGGCATGAGTGAGTCGTCCAAGTCCGCTTACCAAACAAAGGCGAAATGCAATCAAAGCTCAAGCTTCTATTTCATTCCTTCCTAATAATGTGATTTATAACATTACATAGTAGTCATAAAATATTATAAATACATAACAATATAGATTTAATCGTCATGCGATGGTCTGACGATAGAAGAATCATGATGAATGCCTCTTTAGTTAGGTTCTTCCACCTGCCAGGATAGTAGCCCTCCCGCTCACCCTGTATTACCTTTTCCCCACCATTCAGACGTTCCACGAAAGGAGCGAGCATGCCTCCAGGACTCCTGCCAAAAATCGGCATCGACTGTGTGCTTTCAAAGGGAGCGGACGGCCTCATCGGCGATGGCTGCGTGTATGAACTATCGTCTTCTCATCCGGCCATCCTAAACCCTGAAGAACTACGCCCTGGCGATTATGTCAAACTCCGCCTGTGGTTCCCCGATGAAGACGCTGTATAGCGTGATCAAACTAGCGGAGGTTCAGTGGGTCAAGAATGAATGGATCAAGATCGACCTTCTGCTTGTTGCACCCAAGGACCAAGCGCGGCTCAAACAGTTCGTCGCTTCAGCAGGAAACCACTTGCCGACATCGGCCACGATAGGTGAACAAATCATGATTCGCGCATGACAGCGATTGCTATGTTCAGCAGCGTCAGACTAGGAAAACTACGACCTTGTCATCAATCAAAACATTTGATGGAATAACCGTGGGTGAAGGTAGTTGCTTGTGGATGCCCACCTGCGAGCAGCAAGAGATTTCTTCTCCCTCCAGAGGAAATCTACCTTCACCCATATTTTGGCTTCTGAAGTCATTCGTTGATATGAACCACAGACGTGCTTTGCGCCGGCTGTGAGCCGAAATCAATCATTCACTCGCACCCATGTAGCCATTATTCCCACACCAGACCGATCACAACATCGCCAATGGATCGGAGGGCGGATAATGGAAAAACAACTCAACCGACTAGGACCTATCCATAAGAACCTTCACTGGAAAAGCATGTCCCTTCTGTGGAGGAAAGACATACCACCTTGTCCTTCGAGCTTCCCGGACATCCGACGACTCGAGCGTGTTCGTTCGTTGTCGCCAATGCGGCCGTCCACGAAGCTTGGATACGGACTTCAAGAGCATCCTATGGACTGACTTCGGCAGCGGGGTTTGAGTTTGGTCAACGAGAACGGAGGTCACTGTATGCCGCTCCATCACCTTCAAATTTATAACGAGCGCGCACCAGACAAAAACGGAAGGCCCTTCACATGCTGGCCCTCAGCGGTGTCGTACGACCAAGCCATGTCGAACTTCGCTATGCGATTCCATGTTGAATATTGAAGACCTATCCAGCGCATTTCAGGGAAAACCTGTCACCTGCAGTCCGACCATCGAGCCTCCTACACAAATTCTTCGAGCTGGTGAGCCGGCCAACGACGGATGATGGATCACCAGGACAATTATCTCCCCAGCAACAACCGGCTCAGACTCCGTAAACATGTATCCGCGTGTATCCGTTCTTCACCTTAGACCCTATCTCAATCGTTCAACAGCAGGATGATCACGAAGTGCCATGGGAATGACAGTAAACGCAATGTCTGAGACAACCGTAACAATCGCTGCCTGGTCATAGCTAAGCGTGATCATTCATGCACATTGAATGAGTCGTGTTCTGTCGAACGACATAAAATAACAGCCGTAGCATGAGCCCTGTAGCCTATACATGTATCCGTTTGATTGAGGAGATTTCATGACCGACACCAGCGCCGCGATGCCAACACTCACAATTGCGATTCTCAGCAGTCAATGCCTCGTGTGGTTGGGCCTGCAGAAAATTCTTGAGAGCAGCGTTACCGTCCCGATGGTCGTGCACCCGCACCTGGGAAGGCCCTCTGACCTGCTCCCGGCGGAGAGCCGCCCCAACGTGTTCATCCTGGATCTGGAGACCGAGCGGGACGCCGTCGGTACCCTCAAACAGATTCGGGAGTCCGCACCGACCAGTAAGATCGTGTTGTTGTGCGGACTTGATGATCAGGACCGCATGCGCGAGGCGTTTACCGCCGGCGTCGACGGCATCATCCTCAAGGTTCAACCGCCGGAAGTCATGCTCGCGGTGATTGTGGCGCTGTCAGTTCCCGCGAAGCCCCCAACTCACGTGGAATGAAATAGCATGACCGGGATGGGTCTCGGGGCTCCCTTCACGAAGAAAGTCGAACCTGCCCCACCGTTGCCAGCGTGGCCCAACGCTTTGACCGAGCGGGAACGCGAGATCATCCGATTGGTGGGGCAAGGGCTCTCGAACAAAGACATCGCCTACAAGTTGTCGATTAGCGACAGCACGGTCAGGCATCACATGACGAGCATTTTCGACAAGGTCGGCGTACCCAATCGACAGAAGCTCCTGGTCCACGCGCATCAGTTTCGCGCCACGCCTGTCTAACCACAGGTAGGTTTTTCTAGCATCACTCCTCTCTTGTACGCTTCATATAGGCTGAGGTATTATACGCCCTCGTCGGTGACTCCCGCCCTGGCGACACTTTCCGCCGTGGATGCGGCGTGATCCTTTTAATTATGACGTGGAGAGGTGGCCGAGTGGCCGAAGGCAACGGTTTGCTAAACCGTCGTAGGGACAAAATCTCTACCGAGGGTTCAAATCCCTCCCTCTCCGCCACCCACATAAACTCGTATGTGCTTGTCCATAGCCCATCACAAGAAAGGACCTCTACTCCATGAGAATTCGTCTATTATTATGTTTTGCCATAGGGCTTCTCCATCTCACGACCCCACTGTTAGCTGCCTCACCAGATCCGGTGAATGATGATCAGAAAACCTTGTATGCTCTTGGGTTGGCCATCAGCCAATCGTTGGGAACATTTTCCTTAAGCGAGACCGAGCTCGATATGGTCAAACATGGCATCACCGACGGCGTACTGAAGCGTCCTCAAAAAGTCGACCTCCAAACGTTTGGACCTAAGATTCAACAACTACAACAATCTCGATTGGCTGTCGCCGCTGAGAGTGAGAAGAAAGCCGGTTCTGCGTTTACGGCAAAAGCAGCTTCGGAAAAAGGATCGACGAAGACCGAGTCAGGAATCGTTATCACCCCCATCAAACCCGGCACCGGAGCCACGCCAAAGGCAACGGACACGGTCAAGGTCCATTACCATGGCACCTTGACCGATGGAACGGTATTCGATAGTTCCGTCAAGCGAGGGGAGCCGGCGACATTTCCGTTGAACAAGGTCATTAAGTGTTGGACAGAGGGAGTTCAACAGATCAAAGTCGGTGGAAAGAGCCGGCTGGTATGCCCATCCAATCTGGCCTATGGCGACGGCGGGTCGCCACCGACCATTAAGCCAGGAGCCACCTTGGTCTTCGAAGTTGAATTACTCGACATCGTCACCAACTGACCACTTCGCTTTGCCGCCTCTGCAAAGAGGCGGCAAGCTGTTCAATTCCTCGACGCCTGCCGAACCACGGAACGACCACCCTTCCAATGAATCTGGATGAATCTGATCGTGGGGTTATTGTGGACGAGAGGACCTTGACGAATCGCGAAGACGCCGCGCCTCCTTCGCCCCTACGTTGGCTGATTCTGGGACTTCTCTTTTCCATCAGCATCGTCACCTACATCGATCGCGTCAATATTTCGGTCACCGCGCGTCAGATGATGCCGGCGCTGGGTCTTACCGAGCAGGAGATGGGATTTGTCTTCTCCGCATTCGTCATCGGGTACGCCTTGTTCCAGATTCCTGGTGGGTGGCTGGGCGATCGCTGGGGTATCCGCGTCGTCCTCATGATCGCACTGATCTGGTGGTCCTGTTTTACCGCCTGGACGGCCATTGCCGCTACTTCTTTCCTGGCCGGGCCGCTCGGAATCGTCGGTGCACTGGCCCTCGTCAGATTTCTTCTCGGTGTCGGAGAGGCAGCAGCATTACCGACTTTTAACCGTGCTGTGACCGACTGGCTTCCCGCTCATGAACGCGGACTTGGCATCGGCATTGCCATCGGCGGGATCGGGATCGGTGCAGCGATCACGCCGCCGACAACGGCTTGGATTATGGTCAACTATGGGTGGCAATCAGCCTTTTATCTTTCAAGTGGGATAGGATTCGCCCTCGCAGTCATCTGGTGGTTCTTGGTCGCCGATCGCCCATCACTTCATCCATGGTGCACTCATGGCAAAGCAACCCCGTCCACAATTCCAACAGCTCTAACCGGCCCTTCGATCCCGTGGGGTATCCTACGAAGGACACCGAGCGTTTGGTGGCTGATGCTGAGTTATGGATGCTTGGGCTATGTCGCCTATGTTTACATGTCTTGGTTTTATCTCTACCTCGTGAATGAGCGTGGCTTCACTGTCTTACGTGGTGGATTGTTTGCCGCCGCCCCGTTCCTTGCAATCCTTGTATCGTGTCCTCTTGGCGGATGGATCACTGATCGATTGGCGATCCGATACGGAGCGACGAAAGGCCGTCAGATCGTGGGCATAATAGGTATGGGGCTGGCATCAGGCTCTATCGCCCTGGGTGCCGTTGTAGAATCTCCTTATCTCGCCATCGTCAGCTTATCATTGGGTGCCGGTTGGCTCTATTTCACAGTCGGCGCCTATTGGTCCTCGACGAGCGATCTATCACCCGCCCATGCCGGCAGCCTCTCAGGTCTCATGAACATGGGTGCTAATCTCGGCGGGGCTATTTCTCCGACACTCACGCCATGGCTTGCCCAACGGTGGGGTTGGGGTGCTTCTCTCGGGCTCGCTGCCTTCATTTCCCTCCTCGGCGGAATCATGTGGTTGCGCATCCGGCCTGGAGATGGACTCGCAAAAGACGGTGCTGAGTGCTGAGACGTGAGTGTTGAGCAGTACTCTCAGGACTCAGCACGCAGAACTCAGCACTGTTGGCAAGACCTTGCCACTCCGATCATCGCCTTGCTACATTCATGATGATGGCACTTGAGTTTCGAAAGAAAGATCCCCGCGTCACGATCTCCACGAGATTCGGTGAGATCAAGATTCGTTTCTACTCCGACGCGGCACCTCGTCATGTGGAAAACCTTATCAATCTCGTCAAGATGGGGTTCTATGACGGCACGACGTTCCATCGGGTGGTGCCTGGGTTCATCATTCAGGGCGGCGATCCATTGAGCAAAACTCCCGAGCGTGCACTCCACGGCACAGGGGGGCCAGGGTACTTTCTTTCGCCCGAGCCAAGCGACCGTCCACACAAGCGTGGCGCAGTATCCATGGCAAAAATGCCTCGTGAGAGCAATAGCACGCGCGACTTCAATGACAACGGCTCACAATTTTTTATCTGCGTGGGAGAGAACGGTGGTTTAGATCGGCGCTATTCCGTGTTTGGAGAAGTTTTTCGCGGGATCGAGGTTGTCGACAAGATTGTCGGTGTTCCGCGCGACGAGCGAGACAACCCCCTCGATCCGATCAGGATCATGATGACCGTGAAGGAGTAGGTGACCAGGCGTCGGTGCGGCATTCCTATGGATGGAGCGGCCAATCATTTGACGGGTGCTATCCTCTCGGCAGCAGATCCCGAATCCATCCGGTCAGCAGGAAGGATCATCAAAACAGGTGGAATCGTCGCGTTTCCAACCGAAACGGTCTATGGACTCGGTTGCGATGCGATGAATGCTGACGCAGCAGCGAAGGTCTTCGAAGCCAAGCAACGTCCTCAATTCGATCCACTCATCGTCCACATCGCTGATCCAAAGCAGTTGGATGGTGTGATCGGATCCCTGCCCGTTCTGGGTCAGCGGCTCATGGACGCCTTTTGGCCCGGTCCGCTGACTTTGGTGTTACCCAAACAACGGGCAATCCCGGATCTTGTCACTGCCGGACTTTCAACGGTAGCGGTCAGAATGCCCAACCATCCGGTGGCACAGGCGCTTATTCGAGAGGCAGGCACCCCGATCGCCGGACCCAGCGCCAATCCCTTTGGTTATGTGAGCTCGACGACTGCGCAACATGTTGTTGATGGGCTTGGGAGCGACGTGGATCTCATACTCGACGGAGGAGCATGCCCGGTCGGGGTTGAATCGACGATTGTTTCACTGGTAGGACCACAACCAGAATTGTTGCGTCCGGGCAGTATCACCATCGAACAACTCAGCGCTGTCATCGGCTCTATTTTTCGGTCGTCGCCAGTGAATGAAACGCCGATCGCCCCCGGTCAATTATCACGCCACTATGCAACGCAGACGCAACTGACGATCTTAGCTTCAGTTGGAGCAAGACCTGTCCTAAAAGATGGCGAGCGCGCGGGTTCACTGATTTTCTCACAAGCGAGTGAGAGAGACACCCGCTTTGCCGCTGTTGAAGTTCTCTCCCCCACCGGTGACTTCCGTGAAGCTGCGCGCCATCTCTTTGCCGCACTCCGGCGGTTGGATTCCCTTGGGCTCGATCGGATCTATGCTGAACCTTGCAAGGAAGAGGGCCTCGGACTCGCGATTATGGATCGTCTCCGCCGCTGCGCAGCGCCACGATGAACAGTATGCCCTCCTCCACGATCGATTCAGCACGATGTTGGAGAAACCGTGAACCAGGGGCAGGATTTGATGGCAGCCGCTTACCACCGATTTGTTTCATGAAGTCGGGATTGGGCTGTCCACTACGCGGGGAAGATTCTGAGATCACGCTTTCTCCGACTGCCGATCGATCAACTTTCCGACCTCCTCAAGGTAATAGACGATCATGAGGCGTTCGTCCTCAGAAAACGCCCGTTGCTCGCTGAGGCCGAACGAGAGGAGATGTTCGCACGAACTGCCAAAGTCTCGAACCTGTTTGCTCAATGCATCCATACAACTTCCCTTCGTCGTCCCCTGCGAAATTCATACTCACAGAGAGCAGCTCGACTGCCGCTTCCTTAGGGTTCACAAGGCCCGTCGGCCTTGAGCATTCTCAAAAGAGATCCTAGGAGTGGAAAGATCTTAACTAAAATGCTCGACTACGGTCTGTCAGCTAGGCGACACTCACGACAAATTCAGCCGGATTGTCCCTCGCACGCCATTCATCGGTATAGGCCTGTGCCGTTTGTCAAATGTCGCCCAGACGACAGATATCGAACAGGTTCTAAGGCATACTCCCCCCGGATTTCATGGGAGCGGGACCGGTGGGTCAGCTTGAGCAACAAATTCTGAATAACGCGGTCTTACATGCGATTCCGTCTGAGGAGCTGCGTCGATTGCTTCCTCATATGGAACAGGTAGAATTCGCAACCAGACAGGTGATCTACCAGGCGGGAGAAGCGATCAATGCGGTCTACTTTCCCACGTCGGCCCTCATGTCCCTGCAGCTGCCGACCGCCGACGGTGAAACGGTCGAACTGGCGACAGTGGGACGAGAGGGGTTCACGGGTCTCAGCGCGATTCTCAATAGAGCCAAATCGCGAAAACATGGTGCGCTCGCAAAAGTCGTCACCATCATTCCCGGCACGGCGATTCAGATGAAGAGCGATGCGTTTGAGTCGGCTGTGGACAGGAGCCTCGTCTTAACCCGCTGCATCCGGCGTTATCTGAACCATCTGTTCACCGATCTGGCGCTGTCCGTGTCCTGTAATCGACTTCATTCATTGGAGCAACGATGTGCCCGGTGGCTGCTGAACGCGATGGATAAGAGCGGACAATCCGAGGTGTTCGTCACACAGGAGATGTTAGCCGGCATTCTTGGAGTGTACCGGCAGAGTGTCGTCCAGGTCTTGAATGACCTTGAATCAAAAGGCGTGATTCACTGCGAACGAGGGGCGATCACCGTGGAGAATGCTCAACCGTTGGCCGCTATGGTTTGCGAATGTCACTTTCTTCTGAAGAAGCGCTCAGAACACTAGCGTCGTAGACACTTTGCCGAGGATCGCCCTCGGCATTTCTCGTGGCTCTCTAAGCCGACTCCTCGGGGCAGTGACGATGACGGATCGTATCGAGCAGAATGAAGTGTTGGCCTGTCTTCCGACGCCGGAGCAGGACGCATTGCGCGATCACTTGCAGCCGGTTTCTCTTTCGACAAAGGAAGAGATCAACCAGGTTGGAACTCCGCTCTGCCATATTTACTTCCCTGTCGACTCAGCCATCAGTCTCATGGGCACGCAGTCCGAGGGCCTGACGGTCAACGTGCCGCGGTCCGAGTCGGGAGCGAAGGCTGCACCTGTTTGCACTTCTCTCGATGGGCAGCGTCTCGCTCCCTGCCGGACGGTGGTGGAGGTCGAGCGGAACGGCTTTCCCCTCGGTGTCTCGGCGGTCGATGCCTTTACTCGATCAGTTACCGCAGTTCACACACATCATCAGACGCTTCAGTGCCGTGCTCTTTCGCCAAGCGGTGCTCTCGGTCGGATGCAGCCAATTCCACTCGGTGGAACAACGTTCGGCGCGCTGGCTTCTTGCACATCGGCATCGAGCCGCCACGGACATCCTGCCGTTCACCCATGAATTTCTCGCCGAACAGCTCGGGGTTCAGCGAGTCACAATCTCGGAAACACTCGCCGATCTTCAACGAAGGGGATTGGTCACGTACGGCTACGGGAAGATTGACCTGACCGACATCAGGGGATTGGAGCGAATCAGCTGCGAGTGTTTCAGCCTCGCCAGACAGGCTATCGACGAGTATCTCGCAGATATCCGGCAGTATCGAGATGGGGACCGTTAGGCAGTACCCGTTACTTGGTGGATCTGAGCGTCTTCACCGATGCGCGCGCAGCCCTGAGCCACCATATTTCCCCTGGATACGATTCCCTTGTCGCCTTGTCATCGGCCGTCGCGATCAGCTCGTACGCTAGCGAGTCACCTCCCCTCACCCGCCGCCCAGTACGACATGAAACGTCAGATCAACATCAACTCGGCGCACTTTCACTGACACCTCTTGACCGGGGCTCGTACGTTCGATAAGGAAATTTTTCAGTTGGGCTCCGTCAAGAATCTCCGTGTCCTCGATGGCCAGCAAGATATCGTGTTTCTGAATGCCTGCCGCTTTTGCCGGTTCCGCGACTTCCTTCACAGCGACGCGCAACTTCGTTCCGTCTTTTACTGAAGTCATGTGGACCCCAAGTCTTGAGAAGGCAAGAGGCCTTCCCGAAAGAGCTGCGTTGATGATGCGCTGCGAGAGCGTTCCCGGAATGACAAAAGTCATGCGACTGCAATGAGCCTGGGTCTCTTCTTTATCGGTTTGAATCACGGCATGCACAATGCCGACAATTTCTCCTCGCGTGTTGAACAGCCCGCCTCCTGAGTTTCCGCTGCAGGTCGACAGATCGGCCTGGATCAGGCGTGTATCGACGGTTTGCAGGAATGTATTGGTATTCCCAAGCCTCCCAAAGGCCATGGTCGGACCCCAGCCCAGCGGATAGCCGACGGTGAAGACCTCCATCCCAGGCATCACCTCGTCCGCTGCAAACGACGTCCCCGCCTGCAATTTGGAGCGATGTTGTTCAGTTACTCGATACACGACAATATCCATGAACGCACTGTCGCCCACGAGATCGGCAGGAAGTTCATGAAGATCATTCGTGAGCACGCGAATCTGTTTCTGAACGACGGTGCCTGTCGAAAGCTCGTGTCTCTCTGCGGCATGTCTCGCGCTGATCACGTAGCCGTCTCGTAGATGAAATCCGGTTCCTCGGACAACCACTTTCCCGGGTTTCTCCGGCATTCGCTGATCTTGTGTGTCGGCTAGGATTCCCACGGTCACCTGTCTCGCTCGAAGAAATGCGTCCTGGTTGAGCGGCGTCGTTTCGGCATCAAGCGGGAGGGTGAGCATCATCGTGGTGATCCACAGGCCGAACGCGGAAAGGCGCAGATAGTGAGTTGCGAATCGGTGATGCGTGCTCATTCCATGCTCCTTTCCACAGCCATGTCCAGTCAGGGCTGCATACTATAATCGGATCGCGTTGTTTCTGAAAGCGTGCCGACTGACGCAGACCGTCCTGATCGTCAGTCCGAACTATTGTTAAGCTACAGAACGTCCGGTTTATAGTGCAACGCGATTTGGACCCGCCATGAATCCCTCGGGCAAGACGTTATGCCGCCTTATTGTGCATGGGCTGTGATCACGTTTTCTCTCCTGGTCATCATAGAAAGCCCCTCCATCGTAGAGGCAGGCTCAAAGCCTTCACCGGAACTGGCTCGTCATTTAACGGAGATTGCATGGCTGGCCAGACCGTCGCCGATGATCACTATCCCGGCCGGCACGTTTTTGCTTGGAAGCAACAGAGTTGATAACGATCCCTATGGAAGCTCGACCCAATTTGACGATACGGAACTGCCTCAACATCGAGTTTGGTTAGATGTCTATGAGATGGATCGAGATGAAGTGAATCTTGGAGAATACGTGGCCTCCCTGCAGAAACAGAAGCTTCATCCCTCAGACGAACTACAGAAACTCCTCTGGCACGTCATCACCGTCCACTCCGTCTCCGACCAGACTCTGACCCGCTGGCCTGCGCTCTATGTCACATGGGCAGAGGCGAATAATCTATGCGCGGCAAAACACGCCAGACTACCGACCGAGGCCGAATGGGAGAAAGCGGCGCGAGGGGCTGAAGGCATTTCCTACCCATGGGGTGAAACGATTCCCAGCTCCACACTTGCGATGTTTGGGCAGCACCATGTCCATGAGATCCCCATTCTCGCAGCAGTCGATTCCTATGAGGAAGGCAAAAGTCCCTATGGCCTGCACCATATGGCGGGCAACATTGCCGAATGGGTACAGGATTGGTTTGGGTTCGACTACTATGCGTATATGCCGGAGCGCAATCCGCTTGGCCCAACCACCGGCCGCTACAAGAGTGTTCGGGGTGGCTCTTGGAAAAGCGAACGCGTCATGCTTCGAACGGCGACCCGAGGCGGTGCCTCTCCGGACCAACGTGCCGCGACGATCGGCTTCCGGTGCGCGCGATCATTGATTTCCGGTAACCCTTAACTTTCAGGAACCGTCTCAGCGGTAGAGGTGGTTACGGAGTCGTCGGATTCCTCGTTGACTGTTTCATCGATTCACTGGTCGCGCAACGAAATCCCGTGGACTCGTTTCGAACCGTTGGATCGCTCTCCACGCGAGTAAAGATGCGGACCGTCGGCGTCTCGTTTTGCCAGCCCGCGCCCCTGATCACTTTCTTTGTGCCTGTGTCCGGACCTTTCGGATTCTTCTTCGGGCTCTTCTCATAATATCGGGCATCATACCAGTCATTGACCCATTCCCAAACATTGCCGGCCATGTCATATAGGCCATAGGGACTCTTGCCCGCTTCATAGCTTCCGACGGGCATGAGCGTCTTCTCCCCGATCCACCGTTGATTGAAATTGAGATGTTTAGAGGTCGGTTCGACATTCCCCCAAGGAAATCGCCTATCAGACGTCCCCTTGGCCGCTTTCTCCCATTCGGCTTCGGTCGGGGAGTCGTTTGCCCGCCCATCTGCAGTAGGCCTCCGCATCAAACCAATCAACATTCATCACGGGCCGATCGATCAATACATCGGTGATACTCTCTCCTTGCCAGAGGTTTCTTGTCGGATTTCTTGGATTTTGTGGAACGCGATGCCCTGTGGCCTTCACGAATTCCAGATAACGGCCGTTCGTCACTTCGAATGTGTCGATCATAAATGTGTCGGTAAACACGTCATGACGTGGATATTCATCGCGTCCCCCGTCACGCGCTCCAGCCGGCACACCCATCGGGAACAAGCCGGCGGGGATCACGATCATTGGTGCGCCGTCTTTGCCCGTCAACGGCTCGGTCAGAACATGAGCCGGCTGCTCATTTGCAGACAGAACGGACGCATCGAACCAAAAGCATGACAGTGCCAACGCAGCAAGAATTCGAACGACCATGGACACAACTCCTTGTTCTCTCGCAGGCCGCTGGACCCTATTCTTTCGGTAGAACAAGTTTCAACAGCGCTCCTCCGGCCGTTGCCCGAACGGCATCATCCTCATCGTGCAGACTCTGTTTGAGACGCGGGATCGCATCCGCACCGTCGATCTTTGCGAGTGACTTGATCGCCGCAATCCTCACTCGCGGCACCGTATCCTGAGCCAGCAGCATCAAGGCTGATCGCGCCGGTTCGCGATTTGATTCTCCCGCATGCCCTAAGGCTCGTGCCACGGCAGCACGAACGGCGGGCTCTTTCATGTTGCTGAGAGTCTGGACTGGGCCGGCCACGATCTCATACCGTTCGCCCTGTTCCAGTAACGCACCGATGACGAACGCTCTGACAGGGAGATCACGATCATCAAGAGCCTCATGCAATGGCGTGCGAGCATCGAATCCGTGCAGCTGCCCGAGGCTGACGGCTGCGGCGATCCGCACGGGAGGGAGCGGGTCCCTCAGCAGCCTGGTCAGCACAGTGACCGCTTCGCCAGTGGATACATGGGCGAACCCTGTGGCGGCAGCCCCGCGTACCGACGGCTGTTTGTGTTCGCTCGACTCGATAAGAATCGACGAAACTTCTGACGACTGCCGATCAATCAAGGCACGAATCGCCGAGGTCCGTTCATCCGGATTCGGCGCTTTCGCGTGCTGCAAGACTAGTTCGCAGCTCTTGGGCCGTTTCAGATGACAGAGCACCGCGGCGGCTGCAACTCTCACCCGTACCTCAGGATCTTTCAGCGCCGGCTCGACGAGCGGGATGACCGAAGTATCATCAGATTTTGCAAACCCCTTGAGTACCGCTTCCTTCACCAACGCCGCCTGATCTTCCAGAGCCTTCCGGAATCGAACCGATCGGCGTCCCTCGTCCAGTTTCGCAAGCCCTTCAGCCGCCAAGGCTCGGACGAGACCGGATCCGTCGCTAAGCCCATCTTCCAAATATGGAATCGATTCGGAGTTATGCCATTCCTTGAGGGCAGTGTAGGCCACACCACGCATTTGCTCGCGCATGTCCTTCGTCAAGACGAGGACAAATCCCAGAGAGATCTCACGAAGGATCGATTGATCCTCATGCTTCAATACCTGCACGAGCTCATCATAGTTGGTCAGGGCATCCTTGGGATTGCCCAATCTCAGCAGTATGCGAATTCTGAGTCGACGAGCGTCCGGTAGGCTTGACGTTCGAGGATCAAGCTTGTCCAGTTCCGCAAGTGCCTTCTGATAGTCTTTCTTGTCATAGAGTGCTTGGCTTTGCTGGATGTGCGAGGTCGTCCCTCCAAACGCAGGCTCAACCATAGGAATACACCAGGTCAGGACAAACAGGATGATCAGACGTAGTCGCATGTTCAACGGGGTCATCCTCTACTCTTCGCGGTGCCGGCCCGTTGCACTCATGCCTTCGTGATAGCGTGCTGGTTTGTCGAAATATGAGCGAGGCTGGGCAAGATCTTCATCCGTTCATACTCAAACGATCAAATATTTCTTACCGGGCACTCGTTTGACGAGCATGCCGGAGAATTCCGGCTCAAAGGGGAGAATATTGCCACCATTCAGAATCGATACCGGCACATACCTGAGGCAACGAGGCAGATAAGAAAAACCGATCGGCATGTCCTCTTCGGAGCACACACAGGAGCACACACAGGCATAGGTGTCACTGTTGACGTTCGACCAGCGGTTGAATCTCAATAGGGTATCCCAACGACTCCGGGCCGAAGCGAGGATTGTCCATGACCGTATACGCAGTTCGATTTCCCTTGGGAGCGGGCAGTGAAAGTTGCTCACGAAGCTTTTCCGTCCGCTTGCACCACAACCGTCCTTGTCGTTCCGGGTCCTGTCTGCGGGTGCCATACCACCAACTGATAGGTGCCGGGGGGAATTCCGACGATCGAGAACCTCCCCTCAGCATCCGTCAGAGAATAATAAGGATTGTTCACGGCCATGGCCCAGCTTTCCATATAGGCATGGAAGCCACATTGCATATAGAACGTACGTCGCCCCTTGTTTAAATAAATCGGTCCGACCAACGATGCTCCCGGCGCATGGTTGTGTGTGGCGTGGATATCCCCTCGCCGATGCTGATGATTCATGACCAACGGGCTATTGAACAACACTCGCGCGCCCGCTTCCGGCGACGTTCTCATAACCTTGGATGTCGTGCATGACAGGATCCATATTGATGACCTCGACTGCATGTCCGTTACGGACAATGGTCATGAACGGCTGAAACATGCAATCGCGGGCTTCGATCAAAGGGACAGAGACCTCAAACGGTTTTCCGGCTTCGACCCCTTCCAGAAGCACAATGGCATTTCTCAATCCTCCTTGAGGGCCGACGACAAAGTCATGCAGCAAGCGCCACCCGCGGCCATTGGAGATACGGCCGCAATAGGCAGGATCCGGAAAGGTAATCAAATTGAACCCCTTCGGCTCCGGCACCGGTCCGTCGAGCGTCACCGTCCCTTCGATAGTCCCACCATGTCGTACATCTATGACTTCATAGGCGGTTGCCGGCGTGCGTGACGAAAGGACCAATACCGAGACAAGGATGGCACTGAGACTTACAATACAATGCACAGCTCTCGTCATCGGCAATGCTCTCTCAATTCAAACGAACGGTATTATGGTGTCTGTAGTTGGAGAGTCGGACGAATCTCCACAGATTTTCCCAATACCTCCAACCCGTAATGCGGATTCTCCGCGATTTCGTGGACACTTCGGCGCCCTTTGGGAGATTCAAACGTGAAATCAACCTGCACAGTCTTCTTCGCTGAAACCGATACGTTTTTTTCGAGCACCATCCCTACTCCGGGATGCCACGCCATCAAACTATATTCGCCGACAGGCACATCGGACAACGAAAACTGCCCATTCTCGGCGGTCACCATGTAATAGGGATTGTCCACGGCGAACCCCCAGCTTTCCATGTAGGCATGAAATCCACACTGCATGACGAAAAACCGACGGTTCTTCGTCATCTTGACGACTTCGATCATCGGTTGTCCGGCCAGATGCTCGTGACTCTCGGACCCGGCATCACGCACGTGCAAGGGATTCATCGGAAGCGGTGTGTTGAATAACACACGTGGACCCAGTTCCGACGTTTCATACGCCTGAATATCATGAAACACCGGATCCATGTTGACGACTCGAACCTCGGCTCGGTCTTTCACCACGCTGACAAAAGGCAAGAACCGGCAGTCGCGGGCCTCAATGGTGGGCGGCACGAACTTAAACGGCTTTCCTTTCTCTGCATTGATCAGCAACACAACCGTGTCTTTGAGGCCTCGATCTGCCGAAAGGCTGAACTCGTCCAAAATCCTCCATCCGGTCCCGGTGGAAATTCTGCCGCAGTAGACAGGATCTGGAAAGGTGACGAGGTTGAACCCTTTGGGGATCGGCTTTCCTTCCGTCATCCTCACTTTTCCCGTAATTGTTCCGCCATCCCTCACTTCAATTTCTTGATAAGACCAAGCCGTTGAAGCACAGGCCAAGACGAGCAGGGCTGAAACCACCATTGCTTTCATTGCATGTTCACCTTCGATTAAGATTGGTTTCTCCCATGGTACCAGATGCCCGTCATAAAGAAAAAGGGGGAGCGCAGGCCTCCCCCTCTTCGAGATTGTGATTGCCTCTCCTGAGAGGCAATCGAGTTACCGTGTTGCTACCGGAACGACATGCGCCGGTTCGTCCATGACGCATGCTTCGCTCCTGTCCCGGGCCGGAGAGCGGCAATAACCGTTGATCTCCAGTCGGCAATACCCGCAGATAGCCCCACTGTCCCGACTGCGAGTAGGGTAACCGTTGATTGCTCCAGACATAATCCCCCGGCATGCGGAACGGCCCCCCGGCGGTCGGAAGGAACGCGTCCAGCGTCTCCGATCCGGAGAACTCCACCACGCTGATCATATCGGCTCCGCGCATGAACGGCTCAATCGGCCATTCATGACGTTCGACACTGAACATGCCGTTCTGTTCGTTGCTCGCGCCGAACACGTGGATGCGAACGGGATCACCGGCATGTGCCTCAATGATCGGCGTCACCGGATCTTCCGGCTTGTCTACGACACAGGGTTGGAACACCTTGCCGAGGCTGCACCCCTTCTCTTCGCGGAATTTATACGGCTCCGCTCGATAGTTGACGGCCGTCAAACCTGCCGTGTTTTGCACATAGGGCATGAAACTCGTCCCGATGATATTGTCCTCATCCTGGAAGAACAGAGCCGCATCGCGGTAATTCACGCGATGCTCATAACCCTGAATCGTCCGATCGACGATGACATCGGCTACCCAGCTGTTCTTCGTCGAAATATCCGCGCCGGTTTTCGGGTCACGGTACTGGGCGCCCTTCGGGCCGATCACCACTGCTCCATAGAGCCCGTTTCGCGGATTGGTCACCACATTGCCCCAATCCCACACCAATGAGGCAGTCTCTCCCAGGAACGGATCCGCGTAGTACGTGTAGGTGCGGCTTTCTCCCGGCGCGATGGTCTGATCACCGGGATTGTTCCCGACGTTCGCGCCGAGCGAATCCTTGGGGTCGAACGCCAAGCCGATGGCAGAGAACGAGGCTCGGCTTTCCTTCATGCGGTTGGTCAGCTTCACCTTGAGGCAATCTCCGATATTGGCCCGCAAGGTCAAGGGCATCGGCTGGACACCCCCGGCAACCTTCGTGGCGTCTTCTTCCAACGCGTAAATCTTGGCGTTCGGATTGACCATCTGGATCGTCCGTTCGAAGTCGACCTCGATGGTGTCAGGCGCCTTGGGGTTCAGCTTCATCGAAGGATAATCCAATGCCACGACGTTGAAGCTTTTCACCGGAGCGTCTGCCGGACAGACTGCCAGCGGCTTTGGGATCTCATTTCGACGGCTGTATCCGGCAGGAAGCTTTTGGAGGTCGGGCGCCTCCTTGTCCAATACCCGCATGATGCCCCAAGCACCCTCCGAGAACTTCGATACGCGGCCGTTGAAGTGGATGTAGTCTCCCGGTTGCAGCCGTGGTCCACCCGCTTGCGGCACCACCAGATCGTACCGTTCGGCAATGCCGATATGGATCGAGTTCTTCCGGTTCGCGTCGCCCGCATAACGTTCGGTCAAATAGGTATGGCCTGAAACCGTCCATACCATCGTCTCGTTTGCCATGGTCTGGAGCAGCCGGAACACCACCGTATCGCCTAGATACGCTCGTACCATCGGCGTATAGGGGTCGCCGTGCACTGCGCTGCTGAACAACTTTGACGAATCAGGATTCAGGGCCAAGCGACTCGAGATGGGCTCGGCCTTGAAATTCAATCCGCCACCCGTCGTATGCGTTCCGCCGTTGAGGAAGGACATCGGCGCCATGGGAATCTTTTCCGGCATCGGGAAGGACACCGTTTTCCCGGCTTCCAATGCCACTTCGATCGGTTGCCCCGGCGGGTTACCCGCCGTGACGATGTTCACCGTATGCGGCACGGTGTCATTGAGTTGCACCATCAACTCTCGGAAGCTACCGTTCACTCCATACCCAATCGGCTCCGCCGTTCGGATATCAGCAAGCGGTCCGCTCCGGATCTCCTTGCCGGTCTTAGGATCATGATAGGTCGAACCGACCGGCTCGGTGATGAGGGTGCCGAAGCCCCCGTGAGGCCATGTGACTCGCCCCAGCGCATGGTCGTGCCAAAAAACCGTCCCCACGTCGGAATCCGCCCAGAATCGCTGCCGGACGAACTCCACCGTCACGATATCGTTGGCCGGATGAGCATTTTTCAGCGGACGATACAGCGTGATCTGATTGCCTTGGATCGATTTGACCCGACCGATTTCGTTGCCTTCGACGTTGTCCGCTCCGATCAGGAGTTCCACGTTCGGATGGTATTGGGCGGCGTTCTTGACCGTCATGACCCGGTCGCCCTTCTTGGCCGCCTTGGTGAAAGTGGTGTTCATCGGCACAGGCAAGCCCTTTTTCACCTTCTTCTCCAGCATCGTGAACGGTCGCACCGATTGCTCATAGGAAAAGCCGGTGATCACGCCGTCTGACGATTGATTGTCGAACTGCAGGAAGTGCCAGTGCGTATTGATCTTCGATGCCTGGAAGTTGATATGGTCATCGTCCAACCACTCGCTGGTCAACATCCAGTCGATACAATCATAAATATTGGCGCGCACCACCAGCGGATATTTAATGTCGCTCTTGCGGACCCGCGCTTCTTCCTCGTGCAGCACGTAGATCAGCCCGTCCTTGTCCACGATGGCCGGCGTATCACCCTGCTTGTCGGACAACGTCATCGGCGTCTGAATGAAATGGACGTTGTATTTTTTGGAGCCCGCGTTCTCGGGGCAGATGCTCCAGCGTCCATTCTCTCCCGGCTTCGCCGGATAGGAACTGGGCAACCCATCGTCGTCGAGGTGAATCATATCCAGCCACGGAGCAGGATTGTGATTCAGGGAGAAAGGGCACACGAACGTCCGAAATGCGGTTTCAAATGTGGCCAGGCGACCTTGCCGGTGGCGCTCTCAAAAAGAATCGGCAGCCGGTTGCCGGGAGCCGTCGATTTGTACCGCGGATTGTCCACGGTGTTTTCGCGTTCGGTCATCGCACGATCACCCTGCCAAGCCCAATCCAGCACGCTCGCGTCGTAGGAACGGGTCTGGGCGCGCTCATCCTTCTGATGCCCAGGCTGTCCCTGCGGCGGCAGCATCATATTGACCCAATCCTTCACATTGACAACGGCAGGTGACGCTTTCCAATTTGTTTTTCCGTCCTTGACGATAGTGAAGGTCTTTCCGAACCAATCCACGGTTCGACCGATGAGTTGATCGGAAGTAATACCGGTTTGAATACGGCCCGCCCGGTCCGGCAGTTCGCGCAGATCCGGCATTACATCGTTATGATCCCCTCCCTGCTGTAGCGTGTTGTACACCCGCCAATAGCCCCACATCCCCGCAATGTAATGGTGAGCGACGTGGCAATGGAACAGGAAGTCCCCGGCCAACTGCTGGCAGAGGCCCGAGCCACATTCGGTTTCCAGGTCCATGGTCTCGGACGGTCCGATGACTTCCACATCCACGCGGTCGAACTCATCCGAATCACGGGATATTTGACCGGCCCGTTCTTGGCCGCATGCCACAAAGGCATTTCATCGATAGCGCGCGGACTCCACGGCCAACGAATCGATCCACCGTGCGGATGGTGGGAGTGAAACACCTCCGACCCTCCATGCACGAGGCGAAACTTTGCCGGATCGCCCAAATAGCTCCGCGGAATGGTCGTCGCCGGATCGCCGAACGTATAGGCGCTGTAGGCCATGGATTCGTCTTCGAATCCGAAGTACTCGTGCTGCGTTTGCATATTATCGACGCCGAAGGGCTCGCTCCGGTAATTCAGCGCGCGGGCTACCGGCCGGTAAACGTCGGTCAAGGGGTCGCGCTGGGGAATGAAATCGCCTTTCTTGTTCAGCGGCCGGAACGCTTCGTCCCCAACTTCATGATAGATCAACACGAATTCCCGGAAGTCAGGCCCCGCCCCGTTCTTGATGATGGCCTGCCATCCGCTGGCCATCGGCGTCGGTTCGCCGGTTCCCAACGGGTCGAGATACTGAGACCCCTTGGGTTCGATGACGAACGTGCCGAACAAGCCCATGACCGTCAGTTCACGATCGTTGCTGTACGAGTGGAACTGCCGGCCGCCCTCTTGCTGAGTCGGCGGAATGTACCACTCCAACTCCACGGCCTTTCCTTTGGCTGCGATACTGTCTGGATTGGTCGTCGTCGCAGGCTTGCCCGTGGAGGCGACAATCATGCTGGAGCCGTGGATGTTGAGACTGACTTCCTCGCCGCCTTCCAGCTGATTGCGAAGCGTCATCTTGACGCAATCGCCCTGATTGCCTCGGATGACCAGCGGCTGAATCCACTGACTCTGCAATCCGTTCTTGACGGATCCGGGATCATAGCCCTCTTTCTCGCGGGCTTCCCGATTGACCCCTTCCTCTGCCCGCACTTTTTCAAGGTTTTCGGTCAGGACGTACATGTAACCGGGATAGAAGTCCAGCCACATATTGAGCGAAATCTCGACGTTGACCGCCGAGATGTCGTACGTCCGAACCGGCGCGGATGCCGGACAACGCCCGCCCAACATCGACACCGGTTCCGTTCCGGAATTCGACATCAGCAGCACATCCTGATTCCCGGCACCGTACTGGTGCATCATGTTCAGATCGTTGAAGTACCCGCCGGCGCGTTGCGCGGTCGCGTCATGCTCCATCTGTTGCATGATGCGCTGGTGCTGCCGTTCGACCATGCCGGTACGCTCCGGCTGGCCTTCCATGGTATTTTCGATGATCGTCTGTCCCTTCAGCTGTTCGGCCCAACCAGGCATCTGATGGTTCATCGCCACATGCGATGGAGCCTCAGCGAGCAAGGCCGACGGCGCAAGAAACAGCGCAATGGCTGCGAGTCTGCTCAAGACTCGGGTGAATGTGTAATGACGGTGAGACATGAACCGACCCTCCTTCATAACATGAAAAATGTAAGTGAGCAGCGAGGGCTACTCAGCCGGCCTCTTAAACAATATGCAAAGTGGAAAGACAAAATAGTTTCGGTAACAACCAACCGACCTGATCGAAAAGATGTGATGTTCTCGTTCGCTATTCGTAGATAATAAGAGTGGCAAGATACTCAACTTCGTATAGACTGTCAATACGTTCACAGCCGGCGGCCCTCTTCATATTTTCATCTGGCTATTGTGCGCGACCCGGTGACTTCCGGTTCGCGGTCGTCAGTAAATCCATGTTCAGTACCACGGGACTCTCTGATTTTTTAGGGTCAAGCCTGATCGGCATCCGGTCTACCATCAACTTACTTAAAGGGACGGCAACGATGGTGGGCGCTTTATCCACGGAGTTAGAATAAAGCGCAATACGCAGATTCTTGGGCCGTTCGCTGGGGGTAATCTGAGAGGTCGCCTCCCTATTCATGAATCCAACCAACAATCCGTTGCCATCCGCGACCTTGTGGATTTCATAGGCATTCGAAGTTGACGCCACGCGCTCCAATTCAAGATCGGAACTTTGCGTGACTAATGCGATTCCGAGGGACTGCGGCGTGATGAAACCGAAGCTTCCTATCGGCGCCTCCGAAAACCGTATAGTTTCGGTGGAGAGTTCAACGACATCGTTCTTGACACGCATGTGCTGCCGCAGTTCGGCTTCACTTCCGGCTGTTTCAATCACAACCGCTATTGGTGCGGCTTTCTGAGCTGGGAAGACTTCTGTCATTCCTCCCGGTGCTGCAAGGACAAGGAGAGGTTTCGCGAGAGCAGACAAAAATGTCACACCGAGCAGAGACCAGGCAAGAGGAAGTGGGACAAGGAGAATCCGGCTCATACGCAACACGACATTTGTTCGGAGAAGTGACGCTTCTCAGCCGGCCTTGGCTGCAGAATTCTAGGATACCAACCGGATAAAAAGCAAACAGGAAAAGAGACGCACCACGTCACGTGCCGAGAACAGATCTTCGTTGCACCTCCCAAACGATCGCCTAGAAGAACGCCATGCTGGCGTAGGTGACGGTGGAGTTATACTGGTCGGTAATCCCTCGATCGTAGCGGAGGACCTGGCCCTTTTCCGCATGGATCAACCGCAGCAAGCTGTAGATGGGTGAGAAGCCGGAGATACGCCGTTGATCGTTCTCCTTTTGGATAAAACCGGCAAATTCTTCCGGCTTGAGCTCTTCAACCGGTTTCAACATTTCTAAGTCGCGCTGCATGGAGCGGTGGAAGGAAAAATCAGTCGGTGGAGCGCTATCGCCATAGCGCAAGCCAAGGTGGGACAATTCCCCTGCCGCGATGACACACACTGCCTTACCGGAGGCCACAATCACGTCCTTTAGAGCACTGAGAAATCGATCCACTGAGTTCCGAACGGTAGGATCATTCAGGCTCAACGCGGAAAACGACGACAGAATCGGAACGATCGTGAAAGGTTTGCCGACGATGGTCTGAAGAAACGGTAGTTGAAATTCGATCGCATGCTCTGACTGGTGAGCAATGTCTTCCTCGAAGAACTCCGGAGCAACTGTCTTGAGGCGATTCACAATCGGCTGGTCCACCGGCACCACACCGAGCGCGGTCTCAAAATCCTTGTCCGTGACGGCAAAGAGATTTTCAAGGCCTGCATGGGCGGTCCCGATCAGAATATAGACATCAGGTTGTTGGGCTTCCTGTAACTCTTTGTATCCCCATGCATAGACCGGCCCCGCTTGCTTCAGATCGTGGGTCGGCACCACGAGCCCCTTGATCAATTGACCCCGATGCTCCGACGGTTTGAAATCCGGTCCCTCGCCCGATGTGAAGAAACCGTCGATTTGCTTCCGCAGTTTGGCACTATCCGCTTCGTAGCTCCGTCCGGCAAAAGCAGCCGGACGGGCCGGTTGTTGCCGATAGTTGATCTGAGCCTGCTGCCGCGCTGTTTCAGCTCGCGGGCCTTCCAAGAAGAGCTTCTGCTCCAGATCCACTACTAGCTGCTCAACTTTGCTCGGCAAGAGAAACTCGCCGAACCGTTTCAGGTACAACACACCGATTTCTTGTAGTGAATGTTCACCATCGAAATGTTGCACGATGAAAAAAAAGTTCAATGGTAAGACCAGCTTTTCTTTACTCAGCCCGCTCGGGTCCCACAGCACGATCAATTGATCTTCCCCCTGTTTAATCGGCGAGAATTGGAGATTCCGCAAGGCCGGATAGTGGGCGGAATCCTTTGCGATGTCGGTAGTCATGGCGGTGGTCATTGTAGGGGACGGACCTGAGCGGCTGCAACTGGCCGGAAGGCTAAGGTCAAGGTCGAGGCTGAGTTGAAGATGCGAGCGGCAAGACCTTTCCGATTCAACGTTAGCCTCAACCTTCTTGAGGAGGCTCCGGTCGCGCGCGCCGACTGAGGACAACGAGAACCCCAATGGTCAAGAGAGTCAACCAGATCGTCGGCCGTCCGTACGAGGCATCGGAGAATTCGATCAAATCGGTCAATCGGCCGATCAAGAGCGACATGCGAGCCATGACCGTATAACCGAATCCTGCACCGAAGGAAATCATCAGGAAGATGACGCCGGTTCGAGCAACAGCCCTTCCCGCCCCGCTATGTTCGATCGAGAAGAAGAAGTAGAACAACACTGAACTGACCCCGAACAAGATGATAAGCGCGTTGAGATTGCTGCTTGGATTGAGGAGGTTCATCGAAAAGGTGAGGCCGTCCGGCCCCGTCATCGACAACAACGGACGAACGGTATCCTCGATTTGTTTCAAGATGAAAGAGGATATCGTTCGGGGAATCGCCAGCCCCGCACCCATCCCAACAATGAAGGCGAATGCATATCGGGACATCCATGCAGCCTTCGGCACATACCGAGTCAACATGAGCATCCCGATGGCGACCGGGATCAGAAGCGCGACTTCACCATTTTCCATGATCGGCTTGACGACCAAGTGAACAATCACGGTATCGTACGTCTTGACGATGATGTACCCGACGGAGACTCCCACATAGAGGTGTTCCGCCAGTTTGAACAGCGGGTTGTCCTTATACAGGAACGAGAAGATCAGAAGGGTTAACCCTGTCGCTACCCAGGCTCCGACGATCAATTCAAATGACATGACACGTCACCAATAATAAAGACAGATTAAGGTTGAGGCTGAGATTAAAGTAGAACCCGCATAGATCGCTTTTTTTCTTTCTTTTACTCAACCTTAAGCTTGACCTTCCGGTCAGCCCTGTCCTCGTTGCTGCCGGAGAGAAAAATAAAACAAATTGCACATGATCACCAGCACAATGATCGCAACATGCGTTGCCGATTGCGCATCCATCCCAGCCACGGCCTTGCCTTTCTGTCCGATCAGGCTTTCATATTCCGCCGCCCCGCGAAGACCGCCGATGAGACCATTGATCTGCCCGCTTCTTAGCAACGGATACAGTCCCGGAGCCATGACTCCCGTGCATCCGCCGCCCATTTCAAACTTGTATTTGTCTTTGCCGAAGACGTACCACTCTTCCACGCCTGGTTTTCCTGCTCCTAGGCTGACCATGTAGGCGACATCTTTTAAATTTCGCACGTCGGCCAAAATCGGCAGATCCTTCGTAGGCTTGCCGCTGTAATCACTAGGAAAAGCCGAATAGAGATTCTGTCCCATATTGATAATCACCGCTTGGCCGCCCGGGCTCCATCCGAGAAAGATATAGTCTTTTCCGTATTCTCTCCCCATTTCTTTCGCGACTTGTGTGACCAACTGATCGGCCATTCCGGTACCGGACACCCACAGTGTCATGGTGAGCACTCGAAGGTTTTTCCTGAAGGCGTGCCGCAGCAACGCGATCGCCTGTGGATGGAGCTCAGGTTTAGAGGCAGGATCAAAATCGATCGACAGGAGAAAGACCGAACGTTCCGGTAATGATTCAATGTGGTCGTAGACCCCGCGTACTTCCGAGGTAATCTTGATCGGCAAACCGACCGGATAGAGCAATGGCAAGAGCGTACAGAGACCGATCACCAGGAAAATGATCCTCCGATCAATCTTGAGCATGCGTTCTGAGAAACTCACGCCTTCTCCTGTACCGTCTCACCCAGGAACTGCGGGTGACGCCGAGCGGGAGCCCGGTCGCGCGCAGCGAAAGGGCCCACGCTTTCTATTCCTTCCCGCCTCCAAGATACGATCGTTCCACGCCGAAGATGATCTTAAACGACAAGGCGACGGCTCCGAGGCTGACCCCGATCAAAATGGCTCGGCGCACAGAGGAATTGAGCACATTCAAAATCCACGACGACACATCGCCGCTCAGAGGAATCAGATACTCACCCAACGGCACCCGTCCCATCATCACGATTACGGCCGCCACCAAGAGCACCGCCGCTTCACGACTTCTGGCCCTAAACGAACGGTAGGCGGCTGATGCGATGAAGAAGGCCAGAATGGCGAACATCGTGCCTTGTAGCGGCACCATCATGAAGTTGTACACCCAGCCGAACGTCGTCATGGCTCCATCGACGCTTTCTTTTCCGTCAGCCCACAGTCCGACGGCAATCGTCCCGAGCATGCCGGCATACAAGACAAGGCTATAACCCCATCCCGCTTCTTGCCGTTTGATCTTGACCGCATGTTGATGGAACAGACTGGTCACACCCAAGATCAATGCGAATCCCCCGATGATCTGCAACCATTTCGTCGCCGAGGTGAGCATCTGTTCCGAGGCCGGATGCGGCACATAGTACTGGGCCGCGAACAGCAAGCCGGTAATCAACGTGATCAAGAGTGGAAGTTGCCGGCGCAAAAAGATCATTTGAGGTCCCTGAAGAGATCGAGAACGATCTGCGGCCATTGCGTGCCGGTGATGACTCCGACCGTCGCCAACACCGTTCCGACGGCCAGCACGCTCAAGATCACGGCCTTCGCAATATCTTGACCGCGGAGCGTCCCGATCTGAACCGGCTCTTTGGAGAGATACGCGCTGGCAGCGTACAGCTCTTCACCGATCAAGGTGTAGTCGCAGGTCGTCACGAAAAACGGGAGTTGGTGGTCTGCATCTGTTCCAGCGATTTGTATGGCGCCGGTACTTGCGCCGGTTTCGGTGAGCAGCAGCGACTCGGCAAAGTAATGCCCCATGAAGAAGTTGGCGGCCGGCTTCTTCCGCAGCATGATGCCGTCCACCGCCGCCGTGTAGCTGAACTGATCGGCCGTGATAAAAAAGTTGGCGTCGTCCTTGAAGAGATCGGGCTTCCCCGCTTCCAAATAGGCTTGCTTGGTAATCTCCTGACAGACCGCCATCGTAATCGGCTCCCGGTGAGGCACTATCAGTTCCGTTTCATACAGAGCCGCCCGTTTGGCAACCTTGCCTAAGATGACCGCAGCGGCGATGGTCGAGGGATCATGCAGGTCGTGCGCACCGGTGAGATAGAGGATCGGTTTGCCCAGTTCCGTCGCGCGCCCAATCGCCTCATCCACCGCATCGAGACCCGGGATACGACGAAGAAAAATGTTATTCCGCTTGGCGTGACTGATCGTGTAGAAGACCAGCCCGCCGAATGAGAAGACGATGATCAGATTGTTGAGCTGATTCCAGTTAAACCAGTCGGCTGCCGGTGCGGCGACTTGTACGGAGCTGAATTCACGCCGATCCTCTTGCACTGTCGCAACGGCGACGGCATAAGCGGTATCGTCCTTCACTTCGATGCCTTTCGCCCTCTTGATGATCGCTTGATGCCACGTCTTGCCCGATCTCCTTGTCCACCAGGCGGTTTTCGTGTCTTTGACGTAGTTGGTGTTGGCAGGAAATTCCGTCACGATTGTGAATGTCGCTGGATCAGTCGCGGTGGCTTCTCCGATCAAGACCTGATAGTGGATGTCGGACCCTTCCCCTGATACTGGAGCCCACTGTACCGTGAGGCTTCCTCCTCCATCATTCGGCGTATCGAAAACCAGCACATTTTGGGGAGTCGTCAATGATGGTTGCGCCAACACGGAAGAAGAGAAGCAGCCTAAAAGCATCAGCGTCCAGCAGGCTCGACTTGCTGGCCGCATGCTGGATGATGTGTGACGTTTCACGCTTGTCATGCCCCTTCGATCACCTCGATATTGGTCCGCGGGATGACGACTCGTTTCCCGTCGGAAAACTTTACTTCCAACACACGCACGTCACTCTCTGTGGAAATCTTGGTGAGCTCGGACGGAAGCGCCGAGACTTCGCCGATGCGTCCGAACAATGGATCACGGATGATGCGGACCGGGTCGCCAAGACGAATTCCTTCACGTTGTGTCTGAACGTTCATCCCAACGGCAGCCTCTCCCCGTGGAATGATGATTTCTGGTCGAATGACTCCGGCTCTGATCTGGGTGGCGCCGGAAACAGGGCCGCTGACGCCGGTCGGGCTGGTCGGTTCAGACGCTGTTAGACCAGCATTGGCAGGAATGGCCAGGGCAAGCATGGCCAGCAGAGCGGCCGCGCCAGAGATCCATCCCGTTTTGCGCGTGCGCGTGATCATCTGGGAACAGCATATTCCACGGGGCCGCTACCAGTACCGGAAATTCCGCCCGGACCGGACGTCTGACCCCCGCGGTCGGTCAAGAGATGGCCGAAGCCGCAGAACAGCATCATCAGCAGCCAGAGCACGCCGGCCAGGACCATCCCGAAGTCCGAGTTGTGTTCGTCGCGCGAACGCCGCCACCGCGATCGCGTTGTTGGTCGCGTGCAGGGCGATCGTCGGATAGAGCGTGCCGGTCCACGCGTAGAGCAGCGCGAACGAGACGCCGAGCACGCGCCAGCGGGACGACCTGCAGCAGGCGCTCGCTGCGTCGCCGCGTCGATGTGCATCGCGCCGAAGAGCAGCCCCGAGACGATCGCCGCGGGCCAGAGGCCCATCCCGTTCTTCAGCGCGCGGAAGATCATCCCGCGGAAGAAGATCTCCTCGGCGATCGGCGCGAGCACCGCGACGAGCAGGGCGAAGAAGAACATGTGGAGCGTCGCCGGCGGCCGCGCCGAGCTTGTCGGGCGCGTCGTCGGGCGCGAGGTGGACGAGCGCGTTGTAGATCGCCGAGCATCACGAGGTAGCTGCCCATCACCGCGCCCATCAGCACGACGGTGCGCCAGAACGGCGCGCGCACGAGTCCGAAGTCGCGCCAGGCGAAGCTGCCGGACATGCGCGCCACGAACACCGCCGTGGCGATGAAGATCGATCTCGTTGACCGCCGAGGCGACGACGATGAAGCTCGAGTCGTCCTGCAGCCGCGTGAGGTCGTTGCCGCTGATCGCGACCCAGATCGCCACCGATGATCAGCACCGCGACCTGCGAGACGATCAGTCCGCCGAAGAAGGCGAGCAGCGCGTAGTACCAACGCCAGCCGTCGGCGCCGCGCGGGCCGAGCGATCCCGGGGCGGCGTGCCCGGCGGCGGAGGCGTCACGGCGGCGGCACACCGGCCGGCCGGCGGTCCGGGGACCGGCAGCTCGGGCAGATATCGCGGGTCGCCCGCCTGCGGGCCAGTGTGATCGTCGGTCACGCGGCATATTGTGGCCGCAGAACCGGTTGCACATGCTGATCCTCGCCAAAGAATCATTCCTCGACGCCAACTCCCAGTGGATCAGACGCGTCGTGATCATCGTGGTCACGCTGATCGTCGCCAAGCTCGTCGACATCTCTCCTGACGCGCAGCGCCAACCGCGTTAGCAGCGTTCGCGACGCCGAACCGCTCTCGAAGGGCGCGGTCACCCGGCTGCGCCTGGTGCACCGCCTTGATCGTGCTCGCCGTCGTGCTGATCGGCGTCTTCCTGGCGCTGGCGCAGATCGACGCGCTGCAGTCGCTCGGCACGGCGCTGCTCGCCTCGAGCGCGGTGATCGGCGTCGCGCTCGGCATCGCGGCGCGCGCGGTGCTCGCCAACGCCGTCTCGGGAATGATGCTGGCGACGGTCCAGCCGTTCCGCATCGGCGACGTGATCGAGTGGCAGGACAACCGCGGGCGCGTCGAGGACATCACGCTGAGCTACACATTCGTGCGCCTGCCGTCGGGCCACCGACTGGTGATCCCGAACGAGGCGATCGCGACCACCCGCGATCGAGAACTACACGATCGCCGGCACGGTCGTCGACGCCGACGCCTCGATCCAGGTGCGCGCCCGAACAGGCGACGGCCGCGATCGAAGCTGCTGCGCGAGAAGCTCGACAGCGCGACGGTCTCGCTCGGCGAATGCGAGGTCGACCGCATCGAGACTGCTCGTCTCGTTCAGCACCGACCGCCGGCCACGAGGCGACGCAGCGCCTCGACACGCGCGAGCAGGTAGTGGCGATTCTGAGCGACGCGGGTATGCTGGGCGGGTCTTCTCAGCGCGCCTGAGCACCGCATCGAACGCGGCTTGCGCGTGTTCTGTCAAGCTGTGTGACCGCGCACCGGACGGCAGGGCAGAACCGCCGCTCCGGCGAACTCGTCATAGGAAGACAGCAGAACCACCCCCAGCATGACTGCACGAGAAAGACGCAAGCGCCGCACCCGGCGCGGAATGTCCATCGCCCCTTGGCGATCGGCCTCGTCGTGCTCTTCACGTCTGGGCCTGATCGCCGGCTTCTCGGCGATCGGATACGTCGTCGCGATCGCCAACGGCGCGCCGCCGCTGGGCAAGCCGATCAACCGCGGTCTGACCTCTGCCGTCTACGCCGCGAACGGTCAGCTGCTCGGCTACATCCAGGCCGACGAGATCAGCACGCCGGTCGCCTGGAAGCGCCTCCCGCAGGACTGCAAGGACGCGACGATCGCGATCGAGGACGAGCGCTTCTACAACCACGGCGGCGTCGACTACACCGCGATCATCCGAGCCGCCGTCGAAGAACGCCACCAGCGGCAAGACCGTCCAGGGTGGATCGACGATCACGATGCAGCTGGTGCGCAACCTCTACATCTCGGCGCCGAAGCGCGACTTCAAGCGCAAGATCCGCGAGGCCAAGCTCGCGAGCGAGCTCGAGCAGGAGCACAGCAAGACCTGGATCCTCGACCAGTACCTGAACACTGCCCCGTACGGAACGGTCGGCGGCCAGTCGGCGATGGGAATGCAGGCTGCAGCGCAGACTT
>CAWKJK010000040.1:0-52152 GCA_963849655.1 uncultured Nitrospiraceae bacterium | reverse complement strand
ACAAATCGCGACCTCGTTCAAATGGTGGAAGAGCAGAAGTTTCGCAGTGATCTCTACTACCGACTCAAAGTCTTCCCGGTCACCGTCCCGCCGCTTCGAGAGCGTCCGGACGACATTCCGTTGTTGGTTCGGCACTTCGCGCAGAAATTCGCCCAACGAATGAAGAAACGCGTCGAAACGATTCCATCCGAGGCCATGAAGGCGTTGCAGAATTATTTCTGGCCGGGCAACGTACGCGAGCTGGAAAACTTCGTCGAGCGCGCCGTCATCCTGACGCAGGGATCGGATCTCTACGTGTCGCTGACTGAATTGAAACCGACGCTGATCCACGTGGAGAATTCCGCGACGATCACCCTCGAACAGGCCGAGCGCGAGCATATTCTCAGGACCCTGCGTGAGTCGAGCTGGATCATCGGTGGGACCGCGGGTGCAGCGGTAAAGCTCGGCATGAAACGGACCACCCTCCAATCCAAGATGCAAAAGCTCGGGATTGCCCGCCCTCGCTGATGCTGACCTTTCGGCAAACGCCGAGATATCGACAGATGCCTTTCGTCACAAGCGGCTCGCTCCTTCCGACGGCTTCCCTCTAATTTGTCCGTACTCACATATTTGTTCCGCACTTAGAAGTACGCGACCTTGATGCATGTTCCTTGGAACGATCATTGCCATGGCTTAAGAACATCGTAGATCATTCGCAACGCAGTTGGCGATCTTGAAGTGACAACGGGAGGGAGACTCACTCAATCCTCGACTAAATAGGCGCACTCCCCAATGTGATCGCGACTTGTTAGAGGGTGCTATGTCTAGGACAAAAAGGAGAGCCCCCATGAACCGCTCCATTGTGATATTGGCCCTTCTGGGCACCTTGGTTGTAGGTTTCGTCGCCATCGTTCGCGCTCCATTATTGGGTGCCCAATCGCAAGCGTCCTCTGATACCGTCTCTCCCGAACTGGCCTACTTGAAACAGGTCAATCAATGGAGGACACCCTCCGACCCTCAATTACTTTTCCTCTTGATGCAGCAGTTCGCCAATGCGGGTCATCATGTCGAGGGCATCGCATATTTTGAAGAAGTCTTGAATCGTTTCGCCTCCAGGCTGACCGACAATCAAAAGGCTCAGTACCTTGTGGCAATTGCCTCTCTTCGCGCCGGTCATGCTCACGATGTCTTTCTATTCAAACGACTTGGCTGGGTGCGCGACACGTTGGCTCTGCTTGACGAGGCAAAGCGACTCACCAAGAACGAAATGTTCATCGCGCGATGGATGTCCGGTGTGGTCAGAGCAAGGATTCCCGGCTTCTTTGGCGAACGCGATACCGCACTGGCCGACTTGCTCTGGTGTGTAGAACACGTGGACACCGCCCCGCACCGAAACTGGTTGCGCGAGGTCTATGCCCAATTGGCCGCCTTGTACCGCCAACGAGGCGACACCACAGAGGCGGAACGGTACCAAACTCTGATCGGTGCCGGCACCGAGAACGACGCGCCGGTGTTCACCACCCCCTTCGCCGAAGATCCGTCCAATGGCCACACGTTCATGTCACGCTCCATACGGGAAGTCATTCCCGGTACCGTGTATTGCCTGTCCGGCTTCGAGTTCACCGAATACTACTTTGTGGTCTCGTCGGATCGACAGGAATTGATCGCCATTGATGCTGGAACTCGCCCAGACACCGCCCAGGCAGCGTATGAGGCGCTACGAAACCAAGTTCCATCACTCCCTCCTCTGACAACGGTCTTCGTCACGCACGCACACTGGGACCACGTGGGCGGGCATCGGTATTTCCGCAGCCTCAATCCAGCTGTGCGCTTCCATGGTCGAAGCAACTATCAGGAAGGGCTCTCGGATGACGCGTTGGGCGATCCTACGATACTGCAACGTTTCTTTGGCGAGAAATTCCGGCTCGACGACGTGCTCACCTACAAGCCGGATGTCCTGATCGATGGCCCACGTGATGTGGTAATCGGCGAGACTCGCTTTCGTCTGATACCAACCAGCGGCGGAGAAACCTCCGATGCCCTCCTCGTGCATATGCCGGACGAGGGCGTACTTTTCGTGGGTGACATTCTGATGCCCTATCTTGGCGCCCCGTTCGTCCCAGAGGGAAGCGTCGCCGGCCTCTTGGAGGCAATAAACCAGGTCGACCGGCTGAAGCCTGGGCATTTGCTACACGGACATGAGCCACTGACGCGACTATTCTCATCCACGACTATGCTGGACGACTTACGCATTCAGCTGACGTGGTTGCGCGATGAAGTGTTGCGTGCCATGAAGGCTGGTATGGAACGTGGCGTGATCCAACAAGCCAACATGATCCCACCCACGCTTGCGAACAGTGCATCGGAGCGTACACCTTGCCTATCTTGTGATCCGAGAAAACATGATCAATCGTCTGTTCCAACAGAACAGCGGCTACTGGCAAAACGGCTTGCGAGGATTGGACATGCTGACGGACGCGGACCATGGCGCAGCGCTGGTGAACTACTTCGGGATCTCCGACTCACAGCTTGCCGCCGCGGCCGAGCGCATGATGAAGGACGGCAGGCATGAACTGGCCGCAAACTACCTCCGATGGGCACAGACAAAGTTACCCGACAGTCCCCGATTGAACGAGTCTCGCCGACTGGCTTACCTCAAGCTCATGGAGAAGTACCAGGAATTCAACCCGTTCAAGTTGATTGTCTATGCCGGCGAGATCAATCAACCTGTCGTGCAAATAAATGAGACGGCAGGGTCACAGTAAAGGAGATGTGACATGGCTGACATTATTCATCGCGTGGGAATCAAAGAGAGTCCTGAGAAGGTTTTTCGAGCGCTCTCGACGATTGAGTGGCTTGTTTGTTGATGCGATGCGCTCTGCGTTGAGATGTATTGTAGATGAGGATTCAAGCCATGAAGGTATTTCTCGCAGGCAGTACCGGAGCCATCGGTAGGGTCCTTGTGCCGCAACTAGTTGAGAATGGGCATGAGGTGGTCGCACTCGTTCGTGACGATCGAAAGGCCGAGGCGCTCCTGGCCGTGGGTGCAACGGTTGCCGTGGCCGACGCGCTCAACAAGGAGGAGTTAACGGCGGCCATCAGGAAGGCCGAACCGGAAGTAATTATTCATCAGCTGACGGCCCTCGCCCACGCCGGCAACCTCAAAAAGCTTGACGATGAGTTTGTGCTGACCAACCGATTCCGTACCGAGGTCACGGACACCCTGCTCGCGGCAGCACGTCTGGTGGGAGCACGCCGGTTTATTGCGCAGAGTTTCTGCGGATGGCCGTTCGCGCGTGAGGGTGAGCCGGTGAAAGCTGAGGAAGCCCCGCTCGATCCGACCCCTCCCACCGGCTTCGCCAAGATCTTGGCGGCAATCCGGTACCTGGAAGAGACAGTCCGAAAGACCGTGGATCTCCAGGCGCTTGCCTTGCGCTATGGACCCTTCTACGGACCTGGCACCGGGATTGCGCAAGATGGACCGGTTATTAAACTCGTCCGCAAGCGAATGCTCCCGATCGTCGGCAACGGGGCCGGTATCTGGTCCTTCATCCACATTCACGACGCAGCGCGCGCGACGGTCGCCGCCGTTTCGAGCGGTAGTCCAGGGATCTACAATGTGGTGGACAACGAGCCGGCGCCGGTTACAACGTGGCTTCCGGCGCTTGCCGACGCCGTGGGCGCGAAGCCGCCGTATCGAGTGCCGGTTTGGCTTGGCAAGCTGGCCATCGGCGAGGGTGGCGTGTCGATGATGACGCAGATCCGTGGCGGATCGAACGCCAAGGCGAAACGTGAGTTGGGATGGGAGCCAACGTATCAGACCTGGCGGCGGGGTTTCGTCGAAGGGCTTGGTTAGCATCTTTCGCCACCCGAATGGACATATCGAAAGGACGGTTCCTGAACCGGAAGCCCGTCCAATAATCATGGAAACGGTGATCTTATGGAAACCACGATTCAAAGAGACGGAAGGATACAACATGTTGGATGGCCTATCGGCATCGTCGGCGGGCTTCTCCTCATCAGCCTCGGATTGGAGTTGCTTGCGCAGCAAACGTTCGGGCAGACCGATGTGGGCACTCTGCTCTGGGCGCTCTATGTGGGTTTCTGGAGTTTTGTCCTGGGCACGACCGGCTTTCTGCTTCTCGCAGCATGGTGGCTGATCGAGTGGCGACGTATTCGGGCGAACACTCTCGCTATGAACCGATTACCGTCAACTGAATCGACGAGCAGACACTTCGAGAAATCTGAGTTGGACGCTCTTTTCCCCGCGCTTCAGCAGAGTATGACTTCCGTAGTTCCTGGCCGACCGCCATGGGAGTGCCATGATCAGAACGAGGCCGGTGATCAAACCAAAGTTGCGTGATCAGTTGAACGGTGCGAAGAGGCGGCACAGCGTTTAGAAACACATATGCATGATCCAACTCTGCAGCAGACTCCGACGGCGACGATCGACTTGGATGCCTATTTCAAGCGTATTGGCTACGAGGGAGCAGGCCGGCCGACGCTGGATACTTTGGCGGCCATCCAGCTCCGCCACACCGAATCCATTGCGTTCGAAAATCTGAATCCGCTGATGGGATGGCCGGTTCGCTTGGATCTGAAGTCGCTTCAGCAGAAGTTGGTGCGGGACGGTCGCGGCGGTTATTGCTTCGAGCACAATCTCCTGCTGAAACATGCGCTCGACGCGCTGGGGTTCCGCGTGACCGGTCTCGCCGCGCGCGTATTATGGAACATGCCGGAAGGAGCCGTGCCGCCTCGCAGCCATATGCTGCTGTTGGCGGATCTCGACGGGGGGCGCTATGTCGTGGACGCTGGATTCGGTGGGGTGACATTGACGGGCCCATTGCGGCTCGAAATCGATATTGAACAAACCACCCCGCATGAACCGTTCTGTCTGGTGAAGGCTGAGGAGGAATTTATCGAGCAAGTCAAAATCGGCGGCCATTGGATCTCTTTGTACCGATTCAATCTGTCTGAACAGTTCTTGCCGGACTATGAGATGGCGAATTGGTACGTATCCACTCACCCGGATTCTCGGTTTGTGACCGGCCTGCTTGCGGCCCGGTCTGCGCCGGATCGACGTTATGGGCTGCTCAATAACCAACTGACCGTGCATCATCAAGCCGGCGGTAAAGACCGGCGCCTGATTACGAATGTGACCGCTATGCGGGAGACACTCGAACGTGACTTTCGTATCGTTCTGCCGGACACGCCGGAACTCGATGCGGCATTGACGCGGCTGATAGCGAACGTGCCATGATTCAAGACTTCTAGAGGTGTACCATGAAGGCTGTGAACTTACTGTTCTTTGTTGTTGTGGCTGCCACCATATCGCTCCTCTCCGGATGCTATTGGACCTTGGAACAACGCTGGGAAGCATTTGACGCGAAGATGCGGCAGGAGGTCGGCGTGAAGACGAAAGATGACTATGTGCGCGAATGGGGGCGCCCGGCGAAGCGAACGAAAGCCGGAGACGGTGGAGAAATTTTACGGTGGGAGTCCCGTGGCTACGGCGGCGCTCAGGGTTGGAATAAGGTCCTCACATTCGACCCTGACGGGGTCTTGAAGGAATTTCAACGAGACTACTGGCCGAAAGAGCAATGATAGGCGTGAAGGAACAAACCAGGCAGAATCGTGACGCTATTGTTTTCCCGACATTTTGGAGTTCTTCTCTACGAAGCAGGTTGGGACAGCCAGCCTCGGTTCGACGCTCCTTATCATCTCAGCAACAATCGCCGATATTTCGGCACCTGTCGAACTGACGGCAGACTCGCATCGGCAATGCTTTTCTTTTTGTTCCAAGATTTCTCCAACCTGATAAATATTTCACCGTACTATTGACGGGTTACACGTTTTACTTGTTCGCGATGCATGCCTGGAACGCTCATTGCTGACCCTACTCCTGTCAAATTCACGCCAGTGGGCAGGAGGATATCGATCATGAATCGTCGTGTGTGGCTCAGCTTATTACTGTTACTCGGCATCATCGCGATCGTTGCAGGCTTGGGATTATGGAAGTACGGATCCATTCAAGCCAATGCCGAGGCTTCCGCCCGCCAACCGGAGCCGATGGAATCGGTCATGGTCGCCGCGGCCAAGGATATCGAGCATCGACAGACCACCACCTCGATCGGCACGGTTCTGGCCTTACGTTCGGTCATGCTGAAGAACGAACTCGCCGGGACTGTCCGCGAAGTCCGGCTCACGTTGGGACAGATCGTGGAAGCGGGCGCCTTGCTGGTCGCGCTCGACGTTTCCGTCGAGGAAGCGGAGCTGCGGGCGCAGGAGGCCCAGACGGCTCTCGCCAAAACGGTCCTCCATCGGCGGCAGAATCTGAGTCAAGAGTCGGCGACCACGCAAGAAGAAGTGGATCGGGCTCGCGCCGACTTGGATATTGCCCACGCCCAGATTGCCCGTACCAAGGCGATCATTGCCAAAAAGACGATTCGGGCGCCGTTCCTGGCGCGGGTAGGCATGGCAGATGTCCATCCCGGCCAGTATTTGGACGAAGGGACATTGCTCACGACGCTCCAGGGCGTGAGCAACGCAGTACATGTGGATTTCACGGTGGCACAGCAAGTCGCGTCCGGCTTACGGGACGGTGAGCAGGTCGAAGTATTTGCAGCCGGGGAGACCGCGCCCATCCGGGCCACGATCGTCGCGCTGGATGCGCGGGTGGACCCTACAACCAGGAACGCGATGGTGCGGGCGCGAATTGAAGGGACCCATATGGCGCCGGCACCCGGAACCTCGGTCCGGGTGCGCGTGTCGGTCGGGCCCCTCCGGAAGGCGGTCGCCATTCCGGTCAGCGCCCTGCGCAAGGGGCCGGGAGGCGATCAGGTATTCGTGATCGCGCCGGATCAAGAGCAGAAGATGCGGGCGCATGTGCGGTCCGTCGAAAGCGGCGCGATGGTCGGCGACGACATCGTCATCCACACAGGGCTGTCGGCCGACGAGATGGTGGCGGCATCCGGCTCCTTCAAGTTACGCGACGGTGTGCTGGTGGCCATCACCGGTGAACAGGGTAAAGAGAGCCGGCCGAGCCGATTGCTCAGCAGACGCTGAACGAGCCGAAAAGACACAAAAAGGATATTCGCATGCGCTCCTTCACCGACATCTTCATCAAGCACCCGGTCCTTGCCGTCGTCGTCAACCTCGTCATCGTCCTCGTCGGCTGGCGCGCGTTGACGGCCTTGCCCGTCCAGCAGTACCCCCAGATCGAGAGCTCGTCCGTCGTCATCACGACGATCTACTACGGGGCGAGCGCCGAGACGGTCCGCGGATTCCTGACCACGCCGATCGAGCGGGTCGTGTCGGCGATCAGCGGCGTCGATTACCTCGAATCGACCAGCCGGGCCGGCATCAGCACCGTGACCGTGCATCTGAAGCTGAACCACAGCAGCACCGCGGCCCTCGCCGAAGTCACGGCGCGGCTGCAGCAGGTGCGCGCCGAGTTGCCCGACGCAGCGGAACCGCCGGTGGTCGAGCTGCAGCGCGCCGATCGGCCTTATGCCTCGTTCTACCTCAGCTTCTCGTCCACGGAACGCAGCGTCTCGGCCGTCACCGACTGGCTCGCTGCGCACGCTGCAGCCGCAGCTCGCGACGCTGGCCGGTGTCCAGCGAGTCACCTTCGAAGGCGGCCGACCGATCGCCATGCGCATCTGGATCGATCCCGACCGGCTCGCCGCCTTCAATCTGCGCCCGGCGACGTGCAGACGCGCTGCGGCGCAACAACTACCTGGCGGCGGTCGGTCAGACCAAGGGAAACCTCGTCTCAGATCAACCTGCTCGCCAACACCGATCTGCGCTCGGCCGACGAGTTCGAGGACCTGATCGTCGCCGACCGAGGCGGCGCGATCGTCCGGCTGAACGACGTCGCGCAAGGTCGAGCTCGGCGCCGAAGAAGCCGACATGATCGCCAAGTACAACGAGACGGAAGGCGTGTACCTCGGCATCTGGCCGCTGTACCGGGCGTGAACGAGATCGAGGTCGCGCACCGCCTGCGCGACGAGATGGAGCGTATCCGGCCGACGCTGCCCACGGACATCGACATGCAGCTGGCGTACGACGGCACGATGTTCATGGAGAACGCGCTGACGGAAATCACCAAGACGCTTGTCCGAGACGATCCTGATCGTCGGCCTGGTCGTGTTCCTCTTCATGGGCTCGGTCCGAACCGCGCTGGTGCCGCTCGTCGCGATGCCGGTGTCGCTGATCGGCGCGGCGATCGTTCATGTTCGCGTTCGGCTTCAGCCTCAACCTGCTGACGCATGCTCGCCATCGTGCTGTCGGTCGGGCTGGTCGTGGACGACGCGATCGTCGTCGTGGAGAACGTCGAGCGGCACGTGCGCCTGGGCAAGACGCGGATCGAGGCGGCGCTGATCGGCGCGCGCGAGCTGCTCGGCCCGATCATCGCCATGACGATCACGCTGGCCGCGGTCTACACGCCGATCGGCTTCCAGGGCGGGCTTGACCGGCTCGCTGTTCCTGGAGTTCGCGATCACGCTCGCCGCGGCGGTGGTGCTTTCGGGCGATCGTCGCGGTGACGCTGTCGCCGGTCATGAGCTCGCGATTCGTGCATCCGCAGGGCGAGGAAGGCCGGCTGACCGCCTTCGTCAACCGACGGTTCGAAGAGGTGCGCCGCGTCTACGCCTGGCTGCTCGACGGTGCGCTGGAGATGCGCTGGGCGATCGTGGCGGCCGCGCTGCTCATGATGGTCGCGGTCTGGCCGCTGTACATGTTCTCGCGGCAGGAACTCGCGCCGGTGGAGGACCAGAGCCACATCAGCCTGTTCTTCGAAGCGGCTCGCCGACTCCACGCTGGCCGCCACCAACCGCGAGCATCTGCAGGTCGTCAACGCCATCACGTCCTTTCCCGAGACGAAGTTCACGTGGTCGCTGACGACGGCATGGGGCGGGTTCGGCGGCATGGTCGCGAAGGACTGGCACGGAGCGGGCACGCTCGACCGAGCAGATGTACGGCGAGGTGTTCGGCGCGGTGTCGCAGGTGCCGGGCCTGCGCGTGTTCCCGCGCCTGGACCCGCCGCTGCCGACGCCCGGCCAGTACGACGTCGAACTCGTGCTGCAGAGCGACGTGCCGCCCGAGCAGATGCTCGAGACGGTCGGCGCCGTGCTCGGCGCCGGGTGGCAGAGCGGCAAGTTCTTGTATGTGGACACCGACCTCAAGATCGACCTGCCCGAGGCGCGTGTGGTGCTCGATCGCGAGCGGCTTGCCGACCTGGGGCTCGACCTGGCCGGGGTCGGCCGTGAGCTCGGCACGCTGCTCGGCGGCGCGTACGTGAACCGGTTCAACTACTTCGACCGCAGCTACAAGGTCATCCCGCAGATCGGCGACAAGGACCGCGCGACCGTCGGTCCGCTGCTCGACCTCAAGATCAAGACGCCCGGCGGCCAGCTGGTGCCGGTGTCGACGTTCACGCACATCGAAACGAGCACCGCGCCGCGCACCTTGAACCGTTTCCAGCAGCGCAACGCCGTGCGGATCTTCGGCGGCGTCAAGCCGGGCATCACGAAAGAAGAAGGGCTGCGCGTGCTGGAAGACGCTGCGGCGAAGGCGAGCGGTCCCCGCGTCATCCTCGACTACGCGGGCGAGTCGAGACAGATCCGCCACGAGGGCTCCGCGCTCACCGTCACGCTCGGCTTCGCGGTCGTGCTCATCTATCTGGTGCTGGCGGCGCAGTTCCAGAGCTTCCGCGATCCGCTGATCGTCTTGTTGGGCTCGGTGCCGCTCGCGATCTCCGGCGCGCTGATCTTCAGCTTCCTGGACCTCACGACGATCAACATCTATTCGCAGGTCGGGCTGATCACGCTGGTCGGACTGATCGCGAAGAACGGCATCCTGATCGTGGAGTTCGCCAACAAGCTGCAGGCGCGCGGCCTCTCGAAGGTCGCGGCGGTGCGCGAAGCGGCCTTGACGCAGACTGCGGCCGGTGCTGATGACCTCCGCCGCCACCGTGTTCGGACATCTTCCGCTGGTGCTGGCGTCCGGGCCGGGAGCCGCGGCCCGCAACAGCATCGGGATGGTGCTGGTCACCGGCATGACCGTCGGCACGATCTTCACGCTGTTCGTCGTGCCGGTGTTCTACTCGCTGATCGCTGCCCAGCACCAGCCGAGTCTCGCGCATGAGGCGATTGATAACGATGTCGCGGGCGAGGATCTGCTGCTCGCAGGAGCCAAAGGCTAACGTCATCGTGGCGACGAAGGCGGCTGGATTACAGACGACAATATCAGGCCGGCAGCGGTGCAGCGATATGACGAAGTAGAACGAGCGGCTGTATAGGCAGTTTGAAAATGGAGGTGTTGCATGACGACTCGGACGAATCTCATTCTAGTGACTGGGGCGACAGGACAGCAAGGAAATGCTGTGGCTAACGCTCTGCTGCAAAAAGGCAAGAATGTTCGTGTCATGACAAGGAATCCGGAGAAGGCGTCCGCCCTCGCGAAAGCCGGAGCCGAGGTGGTCAAAGGGAACCTGACTAATCAGGCTGACTTACAGACGGCACTGCGCGGAGTGCAAGGGGTCTTCGCCATGTCCACTCCATTCGAGGCCGGGATGGACGAGGAAGTGCGCCAAGGAGTGATATTGGCGGATGCTGCGAAACAAGCAGGGGTCTCGCACTATGTCTATACCTCCGTGGGTAGCGCCCATCGTCATACAGGAATTCCGCACTTTGAAAGTAAGTGGAAAGTCGAGCAACACATCGAGAAAGTCGGACTGCCCGCGACAATTCTGCGCCCCGTCTTTTTCATGGAGAACTTTACCACTTTTTCGAAACCTTCCTCTGAGGGCGTCCTCACCATGCCAATGCGGCCGAATAAAACCCTTGCGATGGTGGCATTAAGAGATATCGGCGAATTCGGAGCGGAGGCATTCGTCCGTCCCAATGATTTTCTCGGACACGCTATCGAATGGATCAGAACGGTCGATTGGACGAAAACGTAGTTCCGTACGAGATGGCTATTCCACTTAATCACACCGTTCTAGGAACTGGACACGGACAGTCTATGGGAATAGACAATTTATAGGACAGGTTAGGAGGACACATGAGACTCGAACATAAGACAGCCATTGTGACCGGTGGAGGAACTGGGATCGGCGAGGCGATTGCGAAAACCTTTGCCCGGGAAGGCGCGAAGGTCGCGATCACCGGTCGGCGGAAGGATGAGTTGGAGCGCGTCGTCGGAGACATCGAGCGAAAGGGCGGACAGGCTTTGGCGCTTCCGGGCAGCGTGACTAACGAACAGGACGTACAGGAAGCGGTGGCAGCAACGGTCCGAGCCTTTGGACGTCTCGACATCCTGGTCAATAACGCGGGCAACTTATTCCATGCGGGGCGGCTCCACGAGACGACCGATCAGATTTGGGATGAGACCTTTGATGTGTTCATGAAGGGGACGTTTCGATTCATTCGCGCGGCAATTCCTCGGATGCTGCAGGAGGGCGGCGGCTCCATCCTGAATATCTCCACGGTCGGCGGGCTCAAGGCCATCCCTGGCTTTGAATCTCATGCCTATCAAGCGGCCAAGGCGGGAGTCATCATGCTCACCAAGACGGTGGCGGTGCACTACGCGAAACAGAACATCCGATGTAACTGCATCTGCCCGGCCGGGGTGATTACCCCACCCATCGCAGGCATGTTGAAAGATCCACAGATCAAAACCTGGTTCGAAGGCGTGCATCCAACTGGTCGGCTTGGGCAGCCGGAGGAGGTTGCTGAAGCGACAGTCTATTTCGCGTCCGATGAGTCACGCTGGACGACCGGGAGCATCCTGTCGGTGGACGGCGGCGTAATGGCCGCGTGAGCGATCAGAGATCAGGAAAGGGAGGCCGGCATGAAGCTGATGAGTCCATGACGTTCGTCGTATGCCTATTGATGGTCATGTACATGTCCGGATAAAGATAAAACAGTGCGGATGATGATCGACTTACTCCTTTCCGCCTTTCACTTCTTGCTGGTCTTTACGTTGGTTGCCATCCTCGCCGCAGAGAGTGCCCTGATCAGACCGGGGATGACCGCTTTGAGTCTGCGTCTAGCTGTAAGTTTGGATCGAGGCTATGGTGTAAGCGCCGTGTTGCTCCTCGGAGCAGGGTTTAGCCGGATCTATTGGGGCGCAAAGGGCTCATCTTTTTATCTATTGAATCCCCTCTTCTGGACGAAGATTGGTCTCTTCGCAGTTGTAGCCTTGTTTTCGATACCGCCGACTCTCCAGCTCATCCGATGGACGAAGCAGGCGCATTCGCATCCTGAATTTCTACCATCTGGTGAGGAAGTTCATCGTCTTCAATGGTGGTTGCGCGTGGAAGTGATCGTGCTCATGTTCATCCCGTTTTTCGCAGCCGCCATGGCGCGCGGCATGACGTTCTCATAGTTGTCTGAGTCAAATGTGGAAATCATAAGGCGCTTTCGGAACCAGTAGGAGATTTGAGGGGCGCTGTCGATTTCGGACCTACTCGTTCGACAATAGATAAACGGAAGCATCGACCAAACCAACAAACGAGACGCCATAGGAGATTGATATGCGATTCATGGTCATTGTGAAAGCGACAAAAGAATCGGAATCGGGTGTCATGCCGAGCACACAACTGCTGACCGAAATGGGCAAATTCAACGAAGAACTGGTGAAGGCGGGAGTGATGCTCGCCGGTGATGGGCTCCAGCCGAGTTCCAAGGGCGCGCGTGTCAGGTTTTCCGGGAGCACGCGCACCATCATCGATGGCCCGTTCGCCGAGACGAAGGAGCTCATCGCCGGCTACTGGATCTGGCAGTGCAAATCGAAACAGGAAGCCATCGCCTGGGTGAAACGCTGCCCCAATCCCATGCCGGGAGAATCCGAGATCGAAATTCGCCAGGTGTTCGAGGCGGACGACTTCGGCGCGGAGTTCACGCCGGAACTGAGAGAACAAGAGGAGCGGCTGCGCGCCAAAGTCAACCAGACGAATTAAGAACGTGCGAAGGAGAAGATCATGCACATTCAACCCTATCTGTTTTTCAACGGGCGGGCGGAGGAAGCGTTCAATTTCTACGCACAAGCCGTCGGCGCCGAGGTCACCACGCTGATGCGCTTCAAGGACAGTCCGGAAGGCTCGCCCGCCGACATGACTCCGAAAAGCTGGAGCGACAAAGTGATGCATGCCAATGTTCGCATCGGCGAGACACAGGTGATGGCTTCGGATGGTTGCAGCCAGGAGCCGTTGGGCTTTCACGGGTTTTCGCTTTCTCTATCCGTCAGCACAGTCGCTGAGGCCGACCGATGCTTCACGGCGTTGGCCGAAGGAGGCAAGGTAGATATGCCGCTCAGCGAAACGTCTTGGTCCCCTCGATTCGGTATGCTGACCGATCGTTTCGGCGTAGCCTGGATGATCGGCGTGTTCTGAAATTTACCCAAATGACCCCAGGAGACTTTTCATGACCAATCATTGGCTTTGTCGCCTTGGCCACAGCCCTCGCTGTCGTCGACCCCCTTTTGGCCTCGTCAACGGTCCGGACGCCGCTGCACATCGCCCTGACCAGCCATGCTGCGATGAGCAGATGCAAAAGGGATAGGCATTGGTATCCGATTCCTAAGGAGAAGAGACAAACCGGCGAAGTTGTCAGCCAATGAAGACGTATCTTGGAATCCTAGGGTTTCTGGGAGTTGGATCGACGAATGATCGTTGTTTGATTGGAGCTGATCTATATCATCCGTCCTGAATGAGGAAGCAGAATGACTCCGGCCTCGTCGTGCCGCATAGGACGATGTCCATGTCTATTTTTGACTTTGGCAAGACTGATCGGTGAATGACAAGGGAAACGATCTCACAGACTATTTCTAAGCAACGGAGGACCAGATGAAGAACAAAGTCGCATGGTTTGAAATTCCGGCATCGGACTTTCAGAAGGCAAAGAAGTTCTATGAAACGGTGTTCGACTGGAAGGTAGACCTGTGGGGAGATGAGGGAGCAATGGCCACCACCACAGCAGTCGATAAAGATCAGAATCCGGTTGAGCCCGGCGGCATCAACGGAGGGTTCTATAAGCGAAAATCCAAAGACGAGCACCCATCAGTCGTCGTGCAAACGGAATCAATCGACAAGACGCTGAAGGCCATTGAGACAGGCGGTGGAAAGGTCGTGACGCCCAAACACTCCATTGGGGAATGGGGCTTCATGGCAGATTTCACGGATCCCGAAGGCAATGTCGTCGCGCTCTGGGAGAAGCCCGAGGCAAAGAGATGAAGAAGATCATGAGGACCACGTATGCCAGAAAATCATAGATCAAACGGCTCGAAGAGCGCCGGATGGGCTTCCGCGGTGTGCTCAGGTCGCAGTGCGATTAGAAAGGAATCGGCCAAGGTGACGCTTAACCCGTCGTTGCAGCGGGCCCACCCTCAACATCTTGCAACATGAGTGAGCGAATGCAGCCAACACGTCTCGGGACCCGCGTCGACGCATAGGGCACGACGCAGCAGGAACGAAAGCAAGCATCCGACATTTCTCAAATCGAAAGGACACGACATGGCCAAGAATACGATTGCGAAGAACACGATTTGCCTGTGGTACGACAAGGACGCGGAAGCTGCCGCGCGTTTCTACGCGGCGACCTTTCCCCACAGCGCCGTGGGCGCGATCTACCGCGCTCCGAGCGACAACCCCTCCAGCAAGGCGGGCGACGTGCTGATGGTCGACTTCACCGTCGCCGGTATTCCCTGCATCGGGCTCAACGGCGGTCCCGCCGTTCAAGCACAACGAAGCCTTCTCATTCCAGATCGCGACCGACGACCAGGCGGAGACCGACCGCTACTGGAACGCCATCGTCGGCAATGGCGGCCAGGAGAGCGAGTGCGGCTGGTGCAAGGACAAGTGGGGCGTCTCCTGGCAGATCACGCCGCGCGTGCTGATGGAGGCGATGGCGGCCGGCGGCGATGAAGCCAAGCGCGCCTTCGACGCGATGATGACCATGCAGAAGATCGACGTCGCCGCCATCGAGGCGGCGCGGCGCGGAAGCGGCGCGAAGGCTATGGGTGCGAAAGCATGAGCGACCCATCAGACCTTTCACGACCACTGAGGCGATGGACGTACCCTAACCTAACTTTTTAGGACCATCGTATGAGCAAACTTCGTGTCCACAGTTTCTCGATCTCACTCGACGGGTACGGTGCCGGCCAAAACCAGAGCCGCGACAATCCTTTGGGCGTCGGAGGTGAGGAGCTGCACGACTGGGTCATCGCCACACGTACGTGGCAACGCATGCACGGCGAAAAGGGCGGCGCGAGCGGCATAGATGACGATTTTTTTGCACGCGGGATTGCCAACATCGGCGCCTGGATCATGGGTCGCAATATGTTCGGTCCCATCCGAGGAGCATGGCCTGACGATTCGTGGAAGGGTTGGTGGGGAACAGACCCACCGTTTCAGACCCCCGTGTTTGTACTCACCCACCATGCGAGAGAGCCAATCGCCATGGAGGGCGGGACGACTTTTCATTTCGTGACCGATGGCATTCACTCCGCCTTGAAACGCGCCAGCGAAGCGGCCGGTGGAAAAGATGTGCTGGTCGGAGGCGGTGTCTCGACAATCCAGCAATATCTTCAATCGAAACTTATCGATGAAATGCATCTCGCCGTTGCGCCGATCCTCCTCGGGACCGGCGAACCCCTCTTTGCCGATCTGGACCTGCGAGAGCTCGGCTATCGCTGTACTGAACACGTTGCCTCCAAGAGCGCCATACATGTCATGCTCAAGAAAACATCCGCATGACTATTCTGACCTGTCGATGTGACGCAGGTTTGTAAGGAGAGCTTCAGCATGATGAAAACCTTGAAGCCATGGCTCGCGCTCGTCGGAGAATTGTACCGGACAAGCAGCCCGACATGAGGCAATCATGACTACCATCGGCGCCCCTTCGCTTCTCCATTCGTCGTATCGCGGGAAGGTGGCTCTCATTGCAGGCGCCAGCCGAGGTATTGGCGCTACGACGGCCCACGCATTTGCGCAAGCCGGTGCCGCCGTTGTCCTGGCCGCGCGTGACCAGCAGGCGCTGGAGTCGGTTGCCGAGAGCATCCGTGCAGCAGGCGGCCAAATCCTCGTCGTACCCACTGATGTTGGCGACGCAGCATCGGTCGAGCAACTCGTTCGGCAAACCCTGAACACCTTCGGTCGCTTGGACGCTGCGTTCAATAACGCCACCGACGGTCCTCTGCCCGCGCCGCTTGCCGACATCGATCCCATAGAGTTCGATCGAGGCATCCGCACGAACATCCGAGGCACCTTCATCGGAATGAAATATCAAATCCCGGCCATGCTCCGCTCAGGGGGTGGTGCGATTGTGAATATGGCTTCCATTGCGGGCCTCCATGGCATTGCCAACCTCGCTGCCTATGTGGCCGGCAAGGCCGGGATCATCGGCCTGACGAAGGTGGCGGCCCTCGATTACGCCGACCATGGTATTCGCGTGAACGTGGTGGCCCCTGGACCGATCCTCACGCATCATCTGGAAAGGGCCGGGGAGGAAGCGCAGCGCCAGGCCGCCTTATCCACCCCGATGAGACGCATCGGCGGCGCCGACGAGGTCGCAGCCACTGTCCTCTGGCTCTGCTCGGACCAGGCGTCGTTCGTCACGGGTGTCACCGTGCCCATCGATGGTGGTCAGTACGCCGGGCTCAAACCTCCGCGCATGTATCGCCAGGGGCAACCCATGGAGGCGGACGAATCATGACAAGGGGATGGGCAACCGATCGACTGCTTGTCTATGAAGAAGGCAGCATAAGAGGGCACCATAAAAGTTCCACGAACCATGTCGTCAACCCACTGAGCGAAAGGAGAAGCAACTATGACTACAACAAACACGGTCCGTCTGCACCGAGTCTTGGCCGCCAGGCCGGAAAAGGTCTATTGCGCATTCCTCGATGCTGACGCCATGGCCAAGTGGCTGCCGCCGAACGGATTTACCGGCAAGGTGCATCACATAGAGGCGAGGGTCGGAGGCAAGTACAAGATGTCGTTCATCAACTTCACCACCGGCAAGAGCCACTCGTTCGGCGGAGAGTACCTCGAACTCGTGCCCAATGCCCGCCTTCGCTACACGGACAATTTCGATGATCCGAATCTGCCTGGGGAAATCCAGGTCACGGTCACGCTCAAGGACGTGTCGGTCGGCACGGACCTCAGCATTGAGCAGAGTGGGCTTCCGGATGTGATTCCGCTGGAGGCTTGCTATCTGGGTTGGCAGGAATCACTACGGAACTTAGCGAGACTCGTCGAGCCGGAGATCAAGGATTGAATTGAAGGAGTCACCGGTTGCCCCCGGTCGACGACCATATACCTCAAAGGGAACATTGGATTATTGGCTCACCCTTGTGGCCCTGCTTGGCCTGTGAGGCATCATGACCATCGAATTGAATCATACGATCGTGCCGGCGCGTGACAAGGGAAAATCGGCTCGTTTCTTTGCGGATATCTTTGGGTTGAAGTATGAGGGTTCGTCCGGGCATTTTGCTCCCGTGCATGTGAACGACAGGCTCACGCTCGATTTCGACCAGGATGATTCGTTTGAGCCCCATCACTATGCCTTTCACGTGAGCGATGACGAATTCGACGCTATTTTTCAGCGAGTGCAGCAGGCGGGGTTGGCCTACGGCAGCCATCCTTGGGATGCGGAGAACGGCAAGCTGAATGATTGGAACGGCGGTCGTGGCGTCTATTTCCGCGATCCGAACGGCCATCTGCTCGAATTGCTGACACGGCCTTAGGCGACAACGCTACTCGGAGCTCGACTATGTCACGTCGATTCGACCATGTCGATCTTCGAGTTCGTCGCCTTTCGGAGGTCCGACGTTTCTACGAGACCTTACTGCCGGCGCTAGGGTTCACACGCGATATGACGGTCGAGGGCTGGCTGCAGTTCGAGGCCCCCAGCGTGGATGGAGTGTCTGAGTTTTTCGGCGTGACCGAGTCGCTGCACCACACGACCAATGAATGCCGGATTGCGTTTTCGGCTAACAGTATCAGCGAGGTCGACAGGTTAGCTCAGATTGTCGGCCGTGCAGGAGGACGGAACATCGAAGGCCCCGCGTATGAGGCCACTCAACCTGAGGAGACTATTTACTACGCAGTGTTCTTCGAGGATCCGAGCGACAATCGTTTAGAAATCTGTTACCGCAAAAGGTGAGGAGAAATGGCATGAATAGAACGATGAAAGGAGAGACCATGACAACCAAAGTGAATCCGATTCCTGAAGGTTATCATACCGTCACTCCCGTCCTGACAGTTCAAGGGGCGACGAAATTGATCGACTTTATGAGACAAGCGTTCGATGCCAAGGAGACATTTCGCCTCGATGGTCCAAACGGATCCGTGATGCACGCCGAGGTAAAAATCGGCGATTCCATGGTAATGGTCGGCGAAGCCACCGACCAATGGAAACCGGTGCAAGCGACTATCGCGTTGTATCTGCAGGATACAGATGCCTGGTACCAGCGGGCGCTGCGCGCCGGCGCGACATCGGTCCGAGAACCGAGCGATCAGTTTTATGGAGACCGGAGCGCGGGCGTCAAAGATTTCGCCGGGAATCATTGGTGGATCCACACGCACATCGAAGACGTGTCGCCGGAAGAGATCAAGAAACGCGCGGAGACATGGATGAAGCAGCAGAAGGGCTGCTGAGCACGATGCGCTGATGAGAGGCAACGAGAGCCGATCGTCATTTGCAGCAGATCCGTATGGTTCCCCTTGCCGATCATATGAAATCAAGCAATGAATCATTTTTGTCTGCGCGACTGGTCACTGCTGTTGTGGCGCTTCTCGCGCTCTCCGGCTGTACCCACACCGCTCCGTTTCGTGACGATCAGGGACGGATCGTCCCAGGGAGTATTGCCGTCATGGAGACGGTCTCTATCGGCGGCATCCCGCAACAGATCTGGTTTCGCGGCATCGATACGCACAAGCCGGCTTTGCTGATCTTGCATGGAGGTCCAGGAGCGAGCGAGGCAGCCTTGTTTCGCTATTTCAATTCCGAGCTGGAGCAACACTTCTTGGTGGTCTATTGGGAACAGCGCGGAACGGGACGCTCCTTCCATGCCGACATTCCACCGGAATCGATGACGATCGCACAGTTCCTGCGCGATCTGGATGAGGTCGTCGAACTGATCAAGAAACGATTTGATAAAGAACAGATCCTTCTGCTCGGTCACTCCTGGGGCAGCGCTCTGGGGACAATCTATGCCGTTCAACATCCGGAAAACGTTGCGACCTAGTTGCGACCTATGTGGGGGTCGGACAGGTGGGCAATATGCCGCAAGGCGAGCGACTGTCCTATGACTATGCACTGATGCAAGCAATGGCGCGAGAAAACAAGAAAGCAGTTGAAGGGTTACGCGAGATCGGACCTCCTCCCCACACGGTCGATGAGATGTTGATCTCCCGCCGTTGGGTGGAACGATTCGGCGGGTCATTTCATGGAGATCTTTCAACCGGCAAATTGATTTGGGCGGCGCTGAACACCGACGAGGCCACTCTCATTGATCTGATCCTGTTCGGGCGGGGCAATCGCTTTTCGCTTGAACACCTCTGGTCGGAATTCTCGCAACTGGATCTTACCGCCTACCAGTCATTCTCGATGCCGGTGTTTTTTCTGCTCGGGCGCTATGATCGACAAGTTCCGTCAACGCTCACCGCTTCATACTTTGAGTCCATTGATGCTCCATGCAAGCGGCTGATCTGGTTTGAACGCTCCGGGCACAACCCGCCGTTCGAGGAAGCCGAAACATTCAACAGGATCATGATCGAGGAGGTTCTTCCAATGGCAGCGGGCCAACCTGTGGCCAACGGTTCGAAAACCCAACGGCGATTATCGCTACCTCCCTGAGGATACCGCTAAACTCGGGCATAGAGTCGGTCTTCTGGACGGGAAAGGAGCTGAACTTCAAATCTTGACTATAAAAGTTAAGCGGTATGTCGATTTCGTCGCTATCGAACGACTATCGTATGGCAGCCAACATACAAGCCCAAAGGCGAGGCTTGATAACCGACAAGGAGGTCACCATGCGTTTCATTTCTCTAGTCATTAGCACATTGTGTGTCGCGTTGATGGTTTCCCCCGTCTTTGCCAAAGAAAAAAGCATGAGAAAGCCATGGACCCTCAAGAGATGATGGAGGTGTGGAAGAAACTGGCCCAGCCCGGCGAGCCGCACAAACTATTTGCCGGCCTCGCCGGCAGTTGGACGACACAGACACAGGAATGGATGGAGCCGGGCAAGCCGCCGACGGAATCCACCGGCACGGCAGAGACAAAACCCTACTCGAAGGACGATTTCTTTATCAGGAGTACACCGCTCAAATGATGGGACAGCCTTACTCAGGCGTCGGCATAGACGGATATGACAACCTGACCAAGAAATATGTCACGGTCTGGATCGATACGATGGGCACCGGCATCTTCTTCATGGAAGGCACGGCAGGCCCGGACGGCAAGACCATTACATTGCGAGGGTCGCATCCCGAGCCGGACGGCGGCAAGATGACGCATCGTGCCGCGTGGAAGATTGTCGATAACGACAACCAGATTTTCGAGATGTACGGCGCCCACGGAAAAGAAAAGGAAATGAAGTTCCTGGAGATCGTCTACACGCGGAAGCAATGAGGTAGATTTTCAGCACCCGCCTCACAGGAGTTCAATTGCGGGAGCCCTCTCCCGCATAGGCGCTGACCTTAGCGGTTCATGTCGAAAGGAAACGGCCCCACACGCTTGCCAAAGCGGGTGGGGCCGCGCGACCGCAACCTACTTCAGCGCATCGAGTCCGGCTCCGAAGTTGATATGAAACGGATGCCCATCAAGCACGAGCGCCGGCACGGACTTCACTCCGGCAGTCTCGGCCTCTTTGACCCGGCCCTTCTGCTGTCCCAAATGCACGATCTCAAGATTGTAGCGCGAGGGGTCAAGCGCCTGCGCCACGTTCTGCTCCGCTTCGACGCACACAGGGCAGCCTGCGTGATAAAACACTGCCTTCTTCGTCATGGTACACCTCCTTACAAATGTGGTTGTGACAGAACCTCACATGCACTATTCTGCACATCAGCAACTTTTTGTAAAGAAGGCACAAAATGGTTCCCACTCATAAAACGATTTCTGTGCAGGCTGCGCGCGCCGACCAGCCCACGCGCATCACTGCACTGCTGGAGGACGTGTTGGGGTGCAAGTGGTCCTGGAGCATTTTGCGTACTATTCATGTCGGCACTGTCCGCCCTGGGCAGATAAAGCGCGCCATTCCAGGCCTTTCTACCAAGGTTCTCAACGAGCGCCTGCGAAAGCTTGTCTCGCACGACGTTCTCAAAAAAACCGAGTTCCCGAAGATTCCGCCACATGTGGAGTATGGGTTCACAGAACTTGGCAAGAAGTTTCTGGCGGTGTTGCAGCAAATCGAGGCATTGGAGCGTGAACGCGCGCAACAAGACACTCCACCGGACGAACTTGCCGCCGCTTCGCGGCGCCAACTCCGCCGGTGACCTTCGGCGTTTGACGGCGGTGTCTCTTTTGCTCCTGCCATAAATGCCGTAGTACCTTTCGAACTTCTGTCGATTTTCTTGAAGCTGGACGACTAGTTTACGAAGGGGCCGACAGCTGACCGCCGAAAGCCGGCCATCACAAGAAAGGAATCATACTAATGAGCAGCATACGATTACTGATCGGAACCAAAAAGGGCGCATTCATTCTGACATCGGACGGCGCTCGCAAACGATGGGAAGTGCAAGGACCGCACTTCGGAGGGTGGGAGCTATACCACCTCAAGGGCTCACCGGTGGATTCGAATCGACTGTATGCCTCGCAAACCAGTAGCTGGTTCGGGCAAGTCATTCAACGCTCGGATGACGGCGGGAAAACCTGGAATGCCCCCGGCAACAAACCCGAAGATCTCATGGGACCCGACGGCATGCCGAAGGGCGAGAGCAACATGTTTCCGTACGACACTTCAGCGGAAACGGGGAAACCGCTCACGACGCACCAGCATTATGACGGCTCGCAGCGCCCGTGGGAGTTCAAACGTGTCTGGCATCTCGAACCGTCCTTGACTGATCCCGATACGGTCTACGCCGGAGTCGAAGACGCGGCCTTATTCCGCTCGATCGACGGCGGGCGGACGTGGCACGAGCTTGCCGGGCTCCGCGATGTGAAAGGAAATCTATGGCAGCCGGGCGCCGGAGGGATGTGCTTGCATACGGTCGTGCTGGACCGGACAAATCCTCAGCGAATCTATACCGCCGTCTCCGCGGCCGGTGCGTTCCGGACCGATGACGGCGGCAAGACATGGCGGGCGATCAACCGCGGCTTGAAATCGCAATATGAGCTGCCAGACTCGGATGCCGATGTCGGTCACTGTGTGCACCGCATTGCGATGCACCCGTCGCGGCCGAATGTGCTGTTCATGCAAAAGCACTGGGATGTGCTTCGTAGCGACGATACCGGCGAGTCGTGGCATGAAATCAGCGGCGATTTGCCGAGCGATTTCGGGTTTCCAATCGACGTGCATGCCCACGAGCCCAACACGATCTATGTCGTTCCCATTAAGAGCGACTCGGAACATTATCCGCCGGACGGCAAACTGCGCGTATACCGTAGCCGTACCGGGGGCAACGAGTGGGAGGCGCTGACAAAGGGGCTGCCGCAGGAGAATTGCTACGTCAATATTCTGCGGGACGCGATGACCGTCGATCAACTCGATCCCTGCGGCATCTATTTCGGAACGACCGGCGGCCAGGTCTATGGATCAGCCAATGGTGGGGACAGTTGGGAGCCGATTGTTAGGGATCTCCCGGCGGTGTTCTCCGTAGAAGCGCAAACACTGTAACGCGAAGGTCGAGGCTGAGGGGATCGAAAGAATGGTACGTGTCATTCTGCCGCAACATCTGCGAACCCTGGCGCGCGTCAGCGGAGAAGTGACCCTTGAGGTCAACGGTCCGGTGACGCAACGCGCGGTCCTCGACACCCTTGAAGCCCGCTATCCGGTGTTACGGGGGACGGTCCGCGATCACGTCACGCTTAAACGGCGGCCATTCGTGAGATTTTTCGCTTGCGAGCAAGACCTGTCTCACGAGTCACCGGATGCTCCTCTGCCCGACGCCGTTGTTACGGGAAGCGAGCCGTTCCTGATTGTGGGGGCCATGGCAGGGGGATAGTTGCGCAACGTAAGATCAATGCAAAGTCACCCGAACATTCAACAGAAGGGAGAATGCGATGAACAAGCCGATCAAGCCGATTCCAGATGGGATGCATACCGTGACTCCGCACTTGGTGTGCGCCGGTGCCGCCGATGCGATTGAATTTTACAAGAAGGCCTTCAATGCCGTGGAGTTGGGCAAGGTGCCAGGACCAGAGGGCAAACTCCTCCATGCCGTGATCCGAATCGGTGACTCTCCCATCATGCTCGTCGATGAATTTCCCGATCACAACTCATTCGGGCCGAAGTCGCTGAAAGGTTCGCCCGTCACCATCCATCTTTATGTCAAGGATGTGGAGACAGTCTTCAACCAAGCCGTGGCAGCCGGTGCGAACATCATGATGCCGGTCGCCGACATGTTCTGGGGAGATCGTTACGGCGTTCTGGAAGATCCCTTTGGGCACCACTGGTCGATCGCCACGCACGTTCGAGACGTCAACCCTGAAGAATTGAAAGAGGCGGCACGAAAGGCCTGCGGCTGACAGCTCGGCTCTTATTCAGAATGCATTGCTGTATCAAAGTAGAACGCTCGGGAAATTGCCAGGTGGCATCACACGCACTCATCTGGTAGCGTGATGAATAACTCAGCAATAGGTCTGGAACCGATCGCTTGCCCTCGCGTATCCATCCTGCGACCCTTCCAGTCTACAGGCGAACTACTTCTCACAGGAGGTACCTATGAGACGCTCGCACATATTTCAAGCGCTCTGTAGTTGGTGCACAATTCTCTTGCTCTCGGCAGTTGTTGCATCAGCCGGCGATCTGAAGAAAGGAGCATCACCGATGACCGTTTCGAATGGGAAACAAGTGACCTTGGAATACACCATGAAATTGGACGATCAATCAATCGTCGATACCAACATCGGCGGGGAGCCGTTAAAAGTCACCCAGGGGAGTCACGAGGTCATTCCTGGGGTCGAGAAGGGACTCTCAGGGATGGCGGTCGGAGAAAAAAAACAGTTCGCGATCGCCCCAGCCGATGGATATGGCACCGTCGATCCGAAAGCGTTTCAAGAAGTGGACAAAGATATGGTGCCGTCCGATTCCCGAAAGGTCGGAATGCAGCTGGAGGGAAAAACCGTAGATGGCCGAAAGGTCTTTCCGTGGATTTCCGAGGTGAAGAACCAGACGGTCGTGCTCGACTTCAACCATCCGCTGGCCGGCAAGACACTCTACTTCGACGTCAAAGTTCTGGAACGTCGCGCAAGCATCGCCGAGGTGATTCTGTCCTCCTCATGCGGGGCGATCACCGCCCCGCATGAGTGGCGACATCTCATTTCTCCTGCTGTATCAAAGTTGAACGTCGGTGAATTGTGGGTAGCATCGCGCGTGCTCATATGGTAGCGTGAACATAACCCATCAACATAGTCTGGAACCGATCGCTCGCCCTCGCGCAATGTCTCGCGGCCCATTCCAGTCTACACATGAACCATTTCTCACAGGGGGTATGATACCTATGAGACGTCCACACCTATTCTTTGTGCTGTCCGCTTGGGGCGCAGTGCTGTTGTTCTCGACTGTGGCTGCATGTGCCGGAGATCAGAAGAAAGGAGCCTCACCAATGACAGTTTCGAACGGAAAACAAGTGAGCCTGGAGTACACCCTGAAACTGGACAATCAATCAGTCGTCGATACCAACGTCGGTAAGGAACCTTTGAAAGTCACTCAGGGCAGTCACCAAATTATTCCTGGGGTCGAGAAACAGATCGAGGGTATGGCGGTTGGCGAGAAAAAAAAGTTCTCGGTAGCCCCAACCGAAGGCTACGGCACCATCGATCCGAAAGCATTTCAGGAGATCGATAAAAAGATGGTACCGGCGGATGCTCAAAAAGTCGGGACACAGTTGGAAGGTAAAACCGCCGAGGGCCGAAAGGTCTTTCCGCGGATTTCTGAGGTGAAAAACGATACGGTTGTCCTGGATTTCAACCATCCGCTGGCCGGCAAGACACTCTACTTCGACGTCAAAGTCCTGGACGTCGCGCACGCATTGCCGAAGTGATCCTGTCCTCCTCGTGCGGGGCGATCATCGCCCCGCACGAGACACTTACAGGTTGTCGTCAGAATTCTTCTCAGACTGCACGATCAGTTTCGCCGTGGCTTGACCATAATGTTGATAGGCCCCCCATGTGGACCCGTTGGTGATGATGGCCTCTCTCGCCTTCGATAAGGAACAGCCAAAGTCATTGCCGGACAGCGCTTCCCTGTAGAAAATCTTTGCGAACTCCAAGGCCGCAGCATCATCCACCGGCCACCCGGTTCCGATATAGTTCTGAACGCCTCGCTCGAAGAAGGCTTGGGCCAGACCGGCAAGGTTTCGATTCGATTCCTGCAAGGTAAAGGGCTTCCCCGATCGAACAACGCCGGAGAAGCAGGCATTGGCAAAGATCAGGCGCGGCACCCGTCGCGCACGGAAGATGTCTCGGGCTGATAGGATGTGCTCCTTGCCGAAAATCCAGCCACTCTTGGAGGGATTTCTCTCATCGAAGTCACCATGCCCGGAGTAGTGAATCAAGTCGAACTCCTCGCTCAGGATCAGCGCAAGCAGTTCGACCGGATCGCATTCATTCGCTCCGATACGTCGCTCGATCGTGATATTCAGTCCCTGCTCTTCCCTCATGTTCTGCATGATGTGTACAACCGTGCGCCCCTCTTCCCGCGCGCCCGGCAATTGCAGCTCGGCCTCGGGAGCCGGATCGGCGATGATCAGCACACGCAATCGTTCGGCAGTCATCGGCGCAGTAAGTCCCGGCGGACCGGACAAGGTAGTTCGGAATTGTCGCGTCAGTTGCCGCCCCGGCCCATAGAAAATGGCCTTCCCATGTCGCTCGAATGCCGCCATTTCCCAGGGAAACGCCGCTGTCGAACGGTCGACCATGAGCGTGAGCGGTGTGACATCGACCATGTCTTGAAAGTCCTCCGGCATGAGGTAGCTATGTAAGAGTTTCCCGTACTTCTGCTGATCCTTCTCGCTTCGCGATTCCTTCAACAGTTCGGCCGCTCCTTCCGCATAGGACGATTGAATCGTGATCTCTCGAACTGGAATCACCGCCTGCTCTCTGATGGCGGAGAACCGGAAGACATCACGATCCCGTTCAATCGTAATGCGACTCCCCTTCATCTGGTCCAGGTGCTCCGGCTTTGGTGGTTGCTTGCGATGGGTTCGCTTCGAGAGTTCCCGCGTCGTGAGCCGTACTGTCAGCGAGCCATCGCCATTGTTCTCGATCCTCTCCAAGACCTTTCGAATGGACTTGAAGCGGTCTTTGTCATACTCAACAACGCGAAGGATATCCAGAACGTCCTTGCCTTCCGAGCCGTCTGAGTGCTGATTCCACCCCCTCCAGCATGCCCTCAATCGCCTGATCCAACGATAGATTGCCTTCTCCGGATCCGACGACCACCGTGGCGAATTCACGCCACCCGAGCGCGGTGACCCCGTACGTGACATTGGCGAATAGAAGATCAAGGTCTTCCCTGTTGAAATGACCATATTCGCCCATCCCGGCGAGGATAACAGTGCCGGCGGCAATGGACGTTTGCGTATTGGGGATGAGAAACACTTCGCCAAGCCCGCCTCCGACCATGCCGTGCTTGACCGCCTTCGAAATCCAGAACTCCAACGCCTGGTCGAGCGCTCCAACTGCTCGTACCGGTGGCACACCTCTGTAGTGTCCCACGACCACCGCCGACGTTTCGATATCGCGAATGTCACCATGGACCACCTCAAGATTCAGCGAGATGGGAGTTTGTGCTGGCCTTCGTTTCACCCGCTCACCATTTGCCTTCGCCTGCGCCGAATCCGTCACCGCCCGGGATGCCGGAGGGGCCTGCGTCATGATGGCTTGTCTGAGTAAGTCTTCGGCCAGACGGCGCTCGGCGGGAGTGCTTCGGTCGGCTTCCGTCTCTTCCGCGATCCGGCGGATCTGCTCGGCATCCTCGCGATCTTGAACGGCACGGACGCGCGCCGATACCACTGAGCGAACTGCGCGGGCGGCGACCGGTTCCGTCGCCAGCGCCACCGTTTTGCCGGTTCGCAAAATTTCATCGATCCCTTCGAGAACCTGCTCGTTCTTCTGGAGATCACCATGGATTTCGTCGACATAGTATGTCGACACATTGGGCAGTAGCCCGAGCGCATGTGTCACACGTCCATCGCCGTTCAAGGTCACGTCGAATTCAAACATGCCGGGCGCATCAATCGTCACCCCATTCAAGGTTTCCTGATTACAGCCGGCGATGTAGGTCATCCGCTCCGGATCGGTCGTGGCCGGCACATCGAGATCTGTGTGGAACTTTCGTGCGCGATTGAGGTGAGCTGCCACGATGGGATAACGGCCCCACGTGCCGGCGTTGTAGAGACCTTGCTCCGAGGCTGAGAGTCTGGCGGGAGAAGGAAGCAGTTGGTAACTTCCCACGAATCCATTCAGGACATCGAGCACCTCATCCAAATCGTGTCGCAAATCCGCCGCCGCCAACCACTTCACAAGTTTGTCCTTGGCCACCATCGCTTGGGCAATGGCATAGGAACCGTAGTTGGGCGTGCCGAGCATAATGAGCCGCCCGCCCTGCACTTTCTTCGGCTCCGACATGGCCTTCCAGACTTTGGGATACAGTCGAATAAAATTGCGGGACACGAGGCCTCCCATGGAATGGGCAACCAGGTGAACCGGTTGATCCTTGAACTTAGTTTCCACCAGACCTTTCAGCCCCTCAGCAGCCCGATCCAGATCTTTCCGCCAGTCGTAGGCGAACGGTTCAACATTCCAGTAGGCCTTCAACCACAGAATCGCCTCTGCATAGCTGTCCTTGTCGAGTCCGCTTGGCTGTACTCGTAGCTTTGAATCTGCTTCCTGCGCCCCATCGTCGGCGAGCCGAAGTTTGTTGATGCCTCCCCAGATCAGTTTCAGGAAACTGATCCATACCACGTCGTCATCGCCATCCTCAGTCACGCTCAATTCGGAACCCATGATGCCGGGGATAAAGATAATATTGCCTCGCAGCGGCTCGCGCTTCTGTCGAGCCGATCGCACACGTTCCGCCAGCCGTTGAAGTCGCTCAAGCTTCTCAGGTCCGAAGTGGTCCCGTAATGCCTGATCAGACATGCTTCGTGATTTTCCTCTTCGAGCAGACCGGGAAAGCTGCGCCTCAAACTCGTCCCACCCCATGTCGCGGATCACACGATCCGAATCGTGAGGTTTGGTCCCTCTCTGTTTTCTACTCATCGGCAACTCCTTCAGAGAACCGTGTCGAGCAATCTACGCACATGCACATATAAGCTTTCCTTCGATCAACTGTAACTCTTCCTCACCTCCCGCTTGAAGACCGCGGCGCCCTGATGGCGCCGTGGTCCCTGCTCCTCTAGCCGAGAAACTGCCGATCGAACGAGGTCCGCTGCCCTTCCAGCTGTGGCACCTGATCGAAATCCTCCTGCTTCAGTTTTGCGACGGTTCGCTGGTGCAGTTCTCGATAGGTCAGTTTGCCATCCGCTTCTTTGATCGATTCGACGAGGTAATAGGTCAGCGCCCCGTTATAGGTCCCTCCAATATCGGCATCGGCGGACGTTTGGGTATCGCGACAGCCGGTGATCAGCAGCTCTTGAATGTCGGCATGGACGATATCGCTCTTTCTCTTGCGTCCTCGAGCGGCCTTGCTCAGTTGCCCACGAATCGTCCCGCGCAACTTCCGCCTGGATTCGGTCGCCATAAGATCCAATGGGCACGGCAGGTACCGTTGCCTTCTGGGAGCATCGAACGGGTTTATCACGCGCGTGATGGTGCCGGAGTGGCAGCAGTCCATAATGACGGTGAGGCTCACTCCCGACCGAAGTTTTCCCAAGGTCTTCCGGAGCCAGTCGTCGCGGAATGGATCCTTCCAATCCAGATCGGTCGGACACAAAATCTCGTCGCGATGATCTGCTTCGTCTCCATTGTCATCCGGCACGTTCGACCCATGCCCGGAATAATGGAGGAGCAGCACATCGCCCTTCTTCCCGCTCGCAATCAGTTTCTTGATCGCTTGTTCCATCGCTTTTTTCGTCGCCTGGGCATCCGTAAGTGTCGTAATGTCCTTACCGGCAAAGCCGTAATACGTTGTCAGCGCCCCCCTGAGATTCTTCACGTCATTGACGCATCCTTGGAGATCAGCTCCCGGCACCTGATACTTGTTGATCCCGATGAGCACCGCTCGTTTGGCCATAACCTCTCCTTTATGTGATTGAATAGGTATATGAAACGGGACGAAACTCGAGAGACGTGTCGATCTGTGGCTTGAGCAATCATCTTGCCAAGACGTACCGGCGGAAGAGACCTCGCTTGATCGCATCCCTATGTACTCTTTCTAAATGTTTTTTTCACTATGGTTTCTTCAACGGTTGTGAGGAAGTTATGGAATCGCTGCGCAACCGGCTCCAGGCAGTCGATGGAGGATCGAAATCGATACAGCCCTGTATCGAAATGGGTACAGTAAATTCATGGAGCACCCATTGAGGAGGTCAGCGCTTTCGAGGAAGAGCCGTGCCGTCAAAGAACCGATCAACGAGGGGGGTCCGCCATTTGGCGGTGATTTCCTAATGTCTTGCTAAAGATTCTCATGCAGCAGCTGGAGGGCTTCGAGCTTGTGAGTGAACAGTGATCGAGTAAGTATTTTCTGGTATCACCCATGCATCCACAAATCGACAGAGACAACCCTTAGCACGAGGCGAGTCATGAGTGGCATTTTCATCAGTTATCGACGGGAAGACAGCGCCGGCTGGACAGGACGATTGGCGGAGGCCCTCAAACAACAATTCGGCCCTGAGTCCGTCTTTATGGATATTGATACGGTCAAACCGGGGACAGATTTCACCGAAGCACTTCAGCAGGCGGTGAGTTCGTGCGAAATCTTACTGGCCATAATCGGGCCCGAATGGGCGACCGCTACAAATAAATCGGGAAGGCTTCGCCTTGAGGACCCTGACGATTGGGTGAGAGTGGAAATCGCTGCCGCATTAAAAAGAAAGATTCGTGTGATTCCGGTGCTGGTAGGTGGAGCGTCGGTTCCCACGATGGATCTTCTCCCTGATGAACTTGATCCCTTGGCCCATCGTCAGATGCATGAACTGACCGATAAACGATGGAACTATGACGTTCAACAGCTCGTCAATACGTTTCCACCCAGTCTACGAAGATTACGGCTGTTCTCCAATATGCAGCTCTGGCGATCCACTCCGGTCATGATCGGAGCACTAGTGATCGCGCTCACGCTGACTGTGTGGATGTTTACGTCGATCTATTCTCCTCGCCCTATCCAAGAAAACACCGCCGACACCACGCCCTCAGGTACTCCTAATGCCGACCCACCGCAGGAAACATCTGCCAAAGCCGAACAGAGTGCGGCACCACAACCTAGCCACTTTCGTGCAGGACAAGAGGCTCGGTTGAAGGACCATGTGACGTCCTGTGTGTATAAAGTGTTGGCCGCCCAGGTCGAACGCTCGCGTCCGGATCTGTTCTTACTCCGGATGATCGTGCGGGTGACGAACGAAGGATCGATGACGACGAACTTCGGAGATGGCAACTTTCGACTGCTCGTTGACGGCGTTCCGCGGACTCCAACCAGTAATTTAAACGATCTGGTAGATTCTCATAGTGCGAAAGAAGGCACTATCGTCTTCGCAGTCCCGGTCAACGCCACGCGACTCGCTCTGCAAGTTCTTATGGGAGAAGAGACGGCCACGTTTCCGTTGTAGGACTATCTCGTTCATGACATGACAGCGGCTACAGAGTTCGAGTATCGATCCAGGTGACCTGTCCCGTCCGACGATTCACTTCCTGATACATATGCGCGGTGCCGCCGGGGCCATCACCCCCACCGCCGTCCCAGAGACAGATAAACTGCACCCTGCGTATGCCATAGGCCAGCGAGGTATAGAGCAGCCACAAATTGCAGCGTTCGTAGAGATCGACGTTCTTGGGAGCTGGGCCCAGGCATTCTGGCGCCGAGCGAATGTCGGTGACTAGAACCTCTCTAGTCTTTAGGTATCGCGCTCGCCAAGTTTCGCTGTGACAGCCCACCGACTTTTGGATAAAGGTCGGTTCGTCGAAGGGCTGTAACCACTGGACCTTCACCCCTCGCTGCTGGCAGGCCTCGGTGAAAATCAGGTCACCGCCACAGGCACCTTGGGTGAGGGCCAGGTCATCCGGGCCTGCTCCCAGTTTCTGTAGCGCCTCGGCAATCTTCTGCACCGCGATCAGTTCCTTCGATGCAGGAAAACGCGGAGTTGGTCTGGTTGGGACATCGATCATGTGGCCGCTGAAGAGGAACACCTGTCTAGGCTGCCAACGCTCCTCCGGTTTTGCCAGGTTCTGCAAAGCCCGATCGAAGACCGCGAGACCAGCCTCCACATGGTCCGGTCGAAATTCTAGATCTTTGAGCAGTTGCAGCTGGGCGCGACTGGAGTTCAGCGCGAACCAATCCTTGTCGTTCTTGACGAGGGCATCTTTATAGAACGTCTTAGTGCTGTCCGGTGTCCCGATCAAGACTTCGAGATCGCCGAGCGTCGCCTTGGCCCAGAACGCTTGGTTAGGGTCACTTTCCATCTCCGCTGCAAACCGCACGGCTCCGGCCATTGTCATCATCTCTTTGTCGTACCGCCGATTCTGGGTGAGGTAACGGTACAGATGCATGAGAGTTAGGGCGTTGATGCCGGAGTAATAATGCCCAGGATTGCGGCGATAGGCATTCGCATAGCTTTCGATCGCCGTTCGCAATAATGCATCCTCATAGGCAGCATCGTCTTTCATCTGCACGGGTGTCTTGCCTGGTTTATGCCATGCGGTCACCCAGGCATCTTTATCGACACGCCCGAGCAAGGCCCAGGTCTCGGGATCGGCCGGAAATATCTCCAGCACTTCTCGATAATGAGCCCGTGCACGATCCAGAGAATGACCGGGCTTGCCCTCTAGCGCTAGTCGCTGCAAGCAGATCCCTTTCTCCCGAAGTCCTCGCAAATTGTGCGGCTCGATCGCAAGGCCTCGTTCCAGTTGCTCCAGCCCAAACGTGAATCGTACGGCCTTGCGCAACGTTTCACCGGCGGTGAGCCAGGCCTCGGCACGAAAGGCAGCGATCGGCGCCTCATCGGCAAGTACGAGCACATCTCCGATCCGACCCGCTTTTCTGGCTAAACTGATCCGTCGTTCCCAAGCCTCATGCCGCTCCCAGAATTCCCGCACGTCGCCAAGGCGGAGGGATCTCCAATCCGGCTCCTGCAGATTGGGTAGAAGGTGATAGACCGGACTCACCTTTCGACCGTGCCAGGATTCCATCGTCGCCTTCACCATGTCAGCGAGCTTTGATTTCTCCTGCTCCATACTGGCTGGGTCCGGCCCACCGTCTTTGATGGAGTACCGGAGCTTGCGATCGGTATAGAGATCGAATGCCGTCGGCACTCGTCCACCGCTAATCAAAACAACGCCCCTTGCCCGCAGTGCATGGCGTACACCGAGTTCATACCAGACATTGGGATTATCAATGGTGAGATCGGCGACCACAAGGTCGGCAATCAGCAGCTCCTGGAACATGTCGGTGCGAATGTCGCCGGCTCTCCCCTCTTCGTCAGCTCGGAACACCGCGAGCCCAGCCGCTTCGAGCGCCGGCTTGATGAGTTCGGCATACACACGATTGAAATCAATCTCGTTGCCTTGGCTGTCCTTCTTCACACCGAACGGCATCGCGACAAACGCATGGGGTTTCATACGGCGTTCTGCTCAATAGACCAGCTCGACCTTGCCATGTCACGACGCAGAGGGTGTCTTGTCATCTGCCTCTTTTTTCCCCTTGAACACCTGCGTGATGTAGGACTCGACCTCTTCTCGGCTCAGCTCTTCAACCCGCGCCGCAAAGGTCGGGTACGCCTGAATATGGGTTTGGTTGGCGTAGGCTCCACTCAGCTGTAGAAATTGCCAGCCCTCGCTCTTGAGTGACTCGGTCATTCGCCGGTAGTGACGCCATCGATCGCCATGGCGAAAGAACTCCTCCACAGCAGCGCTCAACGCCACCGCAAGGCTGACGATGAACGTGAGTGTTTTGACCAGAGGTGCAACGTCATCGCCGACATTCAGGCTGACCAGCGCCGGCACGATCACGCCGCCGATGATCGTCGCCAGACGCAGCCTGCGATACCACCACACAGACTCCTGCGCCTTTCCATCCATCCAAATGACCAGTTCCAACCACCGTGCCCGCAGGAACTGCTTGTTCAGTTCCGGCAATTCGATCGCGGCAATCAGCTGGTCCATTTCGGCCCGCATGTGCTCATGGTCAGTCGTCTTAGGTAGATTATTCATAGGCTCCCCCACCGAGTCGTTCACGACGAGAGAAAGGCCACTGCCACAACGAGGTGGCAAACGAGATACGGTACGTATCGGTACAGATACCATAAGTAAGATGGATTACGGAACTAGGGCTTGTTTGTTTCTGAAGGCATGAGCATTCAATCAGGCCTTTGGTGTTCCTGTAAATGCTGAGCTAAGATTAGGCCTGTCCTCGTGTTCTCTACTCGCTATTCTTGAGAATAGCCTGGACACTGCGGCCTACGTGCTTAGCCAACACTCCCTTTCCTTGCGGAAAATCGACTCGATGGACTATATTGGTCATATGCACTAGCCCTGAGGAGTCATTTGTGAAACGCGCAGCAGTTTCCACACTGAAAGCTACGCTGAGTGCCTGTCTCGCTAAAGTCAAAGCCGGTGACGAGGTGCTGGTGGTCGAGCGAGGAAAACCCATCGCGAAGCTCGTACCCTTGTCGAAAGACAGTCATGAGAGTGACACCCTGCACGATCTCGCCCGTGCCGGGCTGGTTCGCTTAGGAACCAGCAAATTGCCGGCTGGCTTTTGGAAACTGCCACGGCCCAAGGACCGAGAGGGGCGAGGACTCAAAGCACTTCTGGCAGATCGGTCTGAAGGGCGATGAAGTTTTGGGACGCCTCCGCTCTGATCCCTCTGTGCCTTCAGGAACGCGAAAGCCCCTCTTTAAGAAAACTGCTCCAAGCAGACCAATCCATCGTCACATGGTGGGCTTCGCCGATTGAGTGTCTTTCAGCTTTCGCAAGACTGAGACGAGAGGAGGTTCTTGATGTCGAGGAAGATAGGCAGACACCAGCTGTCCTGCGAGCACTAGTGACTGCTTGGACAGAAGTGGAACCGAGTGAAGCCGTCCGAGATCAGGCCGCTCGTGTCTTGCGACTGCATCCCTTACGAGCCGCCGTTCCCTGCAGTGAGCGGCGGCTATGGTATGGTGTCAAGGCAATCCAGCCCACCGAGAGTTTGTATGCCTGGACCACCGATTGCGAGAAGCCGGACGTCGAGAAGGTTTCAGCATCTTGCCCCGGGGTTGATTGACAGAGTGCTCTCAATCAGCGCGATTCGAAACTCTCCGCCTTCCTCACCACCAGAATCCCATCACGGATCGTAACCAGTACGGCGGTCACATGAGGATCGGCTGAGATAGTACGATTCAGTTCCTGAATGGCAGCGGTGGAGGCGTCCGGCGGTGGCTGTTTCAAGACTTCGCCGCTCCACAGCACGTTGTCGATCAAGATGACACCGTTCGGCGCAAGCAGGTCGAGCGAACGGCGATAGTAATTGAGGTAGTTGGTTTTGTCTGCATCGATGAAGATGAGATCGAATGGACCGGAGAGCGTCCGCATCGTCTCAAGGGCCGGTCCCATTCGGATGCTGATCTTTCTCCCAACTGGCGCTCGGTCAATATAGCGCCTGGCCACCGCTGCCGCGTTCTCATCGATATCGCAGGTAACGACGGTTCCATCTTCAGGCAGGGCTTCGGCAAAGCAGAGGGCACTGTAGCCGGTAAACATCCCGATTTCGAGTACCCGCTTCGAACCCACCAACTGCGTCATCATTTTTAGGAACGCCCCTTCCAAGGGACCGACCAGCATCTGGGAGTGCTCCATGGTCCGATGGGTCTCTTCGCGCAGCGCACGACAGACCGACGACTCCGGCATGGAATGGGTTTCGGCGTACGCTTCGATCTCGGACGAAATCAGCTGTTTCATCTGTATTCCCTTCAGCAATTTGAAAAGACTGATGTGGTTGCGTACACTGCGCACAACTGCCGAATCATGAGCGGATCTTAACATAGTGGAAAGGAGACCGGATTGAAGACGCTCGCGACGTTGGAACCTCTTACAACCAGGTTGCTGGAAATTCAACGCATCAATAGTGCCGCCTCAGTCTTGTCGTGGGATCAAGAAACCTACATGCCGGCCGGCGGGGGGGAAGCGCGAGCCGAGCAGATCGCCGTGCTTCAGGGCCTGGCCCATCAGAAATTGGTCTCGCCGGACGTGCAGGCGCTCTTGTCACAATGGGTCGATCCCGCGACCGGTCAGGCGATTGACCAATCGGCGGGACGCCTGGGATGAGCCGTCACGCTCGCTCTTGCGCGAAGTGTGGCGGGATTTCAGCCGCGCGAAGAAACTGCCCTCGGATTTCGTCGTGAAGTTGAGCCGCGAATCTTCGCTGGCCCAGCAAGTGTGGGCGGAGGCGAAAGAACAAAATACATTCGCGATGTTTCTGCCGAACCTCCGGACGGTGCTGCAGCTCAAGCGGGAAGAAGCCGAGTATCTCGGATATGACGATTCGCCCTACAACGCCCTGCTGGATGTCTATGAACCGGGCGCGACCATAGCCGGCCTCCAGCCGGTGTTTGCCGCGCTCAAGACGCGTCTCGTGCCCCTGCTGAACCGAATCACTCAGAGCCGCGTTCACATCGATGACGAAGTATTCGCGCCACTCCTACGATCATACTCGACAACTGGAGTTCGGCCGATTGGTCTTGGTCGCGATGGGATATGACTTCGAGCGTGGCCGACTGGATCTCTCAGCCCATCCCTTCTACCACGTCGTTTCATCCGACCGACGTGCGCGTGACCACCCGTGTTCATGAACATGAATTACAATCCTGCCTCTTCAGTTGTATCCACGAAGGGGGACATGGGCTGTATGACCAGGGGTTGGATCAACGATATTTCGGCACGCCGCTGGGCGATTCGGTCTCCTTGGGAATCCATGAAAGCCAATCGCGTCTCTGGGAAAATTGCGTCGGACGCTCGCGGTCATTTTGGCGCTTTTTCTACCCGATTTTGCAACAAACCTTTCAACACCAACTGCGCGACGTGGAGATCGAACAATTCTATGCCGCGATCAATCGCGTGAAGCCGTCGTTGATCCGCGTGGAAGCCGACGAGCTGACCTACAATCTCCATATCATGCTGCGATTCGAAATCGAGCAAGCGCTCGTGGAAAACAAGACCCAACCCGACGACTTGCCGGCCATCTGGAATCAGAAGATGAAGGACTACTTGGGAATCGTTCCGACCTCCGACGCGGAAGGAGTGCTGCAAGACGTGCACTGGTCATTCGGCGCGTTCGGTTATTTCCCCACGTATACCTTGGGCAACCTCTACTCCGCACAATTCTTCGAACAGGCCAAGCTGGAGATTCCGCATTTGGAGGATGAGATTGCAGCCGGTCGGTTACTGGTCTTGCGCCGGTGGCTGGAGCAGAAAATTCACCGCTGGGGCCGCATGTTCACGCCGGCCCATCTCGCGCAGCGCGTGACCGGTTCGACCGTCAGTCCCGAACCTCTTTCTCAACTACGTGGAAAAGAAGTACGGCGAACTCTACCAACTCTGACCGTCGATGCAGGTCGGCTGTCGTACCCCATTGCGACGTTGAGCTTTGCCGCGATGGTCGGAGACAATGCAACTTCAGCCTGCACCTCGATCCGATGCGGCACGAGCAGCGTGGTATGGAAGACAATATCTCGAATGGGAATCTTGAGATCAGGGTCCTGGGGCGTGCTCAGCTGAACCGATTCGACGGAATTCGTGATGGTACCGGTGTCTTGTTGTCCATAGGCGGCGACGACGGCATCGACAATGTCTTTAGCTTTCTCATTGGCCTCCACCCCCTCGATCGCGTTCAGGAATAATGGGATCGCCTCCTCCTTCACCTGATCCGATACTGTGAAGTTTTCAATCCGCCCTTTCCGACGGAGAGAGGTCAGGTCGTTATCGAGATCTTTGCTGAAGGCTCCATACGCGAAGCGAAAGAATTCGAAATGGAACGCTTTCAGGCCTTTGGCAAAGGTTTGAAGCTCGCACAGAAAACACAGCTGCTGCAACTTCACATCGGTCAGCAGACCGTAGAGCTCTGCAAGCTGCAGGACATACAGGAGAAGCGCTCGATCGACTGTGATCTGGCTGGGTGTTCTCACGGTCTCCTCGAGATGTACGTAGGCGCTTCACTATAGACAGCCTTGAAAGCAGCCGTCAAAGGGGAATTGGGATGACTATCCGTCCGATGGAGACACTCTTGACCGGCCGCTCAGTTTCGTCTTTAATTCTCGATCCAGGAGGCTCGATCCGATCATGATGTCGAAACATGTCAAAGAAATGGGAGTCCTGAAGGAGCATCTTGGAAAGCACCAGCTCAAATTTACGCGGCAGCGTGAATTGATCCTCGATGCCTTTCTGAAGCAGGAACACATCACGGCTGAAGAGATGTACCATCAGCTGGCGCGCAAAGATCCGCACCTGGGACTCGCGACCATTTACCGCACGCTCAACCTCTTCTGCGACGCGGGTCTGGCACAGGCCAGGCACTTCGGTACTCAAACCCAGTACGATAATGTGTCGCATAAGGGCCATCATGATCATCTCATTTGCACAGGCTGTGGGAAAGATCGTGGAATTTGAAAACTGCGACATTGAGCGTCTTCAGGAAGAAGTGGCATCGCGGAACGGTTTTACCATTCAAACGCACCGCCTCGAACTCTACGGGCTCTGCTCTCGCTGCCGTCATTGACCCCTACCACTGTTTCCGGTATTCGTTTTTTTAAGGCGGCTTGCTGGTTCAACTCCCCTCCACCTAAACAGAAGGGTTGGTCATGCACATATTCTCCCGACATTCCCCTCACGCCACGGCTATTGCCTCCAACTCACATCCTGGGTGTTTCAGTTGCCGGCTTCCTCTGACACGCTTTTGGCTGATCATGCCGCCCATCGCATCGGCTGCCGACAAGTTGACTGTCTATTCCGGTCGAGCCGAACGGCTGATCAAGCCGGTACTCGATGCGTTTACCGCAAAGACCGGTATTCAAATAGAGTTGCTCTCCTCCGGCACCACGGAGTTGGTGAATCGAATGAAAGCAGAAGGGAAGCGCAGCCCCGCCGATGTCTTCATTACCAACGATGCCGGCAGTTTGGAAATGGCCCGCGCCGCCGGACTCTTTCGTCCGTTGAACATGCGGGAGGTCGAACGGGCCATTCCTCCCCAGTTTCGTGCATCGGACAACAGCTGGATCGGCTTGTCCGGCCGGTTTTGGATCGTTGTGTATAACACGACGATGGTGAAACCCGATCAGATCACGTCGTTGCTGGACTTAGCCGATCCGAAATGGAAGAACAAGATCGCCATTCCCAACGCCAGCAGCGAATATTTGCAAGCGGGTGTGTCGGTCATTCGCGCGAGCGTCGGCGACGATCACACCAGGAAGTTTCTTGAAGGCCTTCGAGATAATGCCGGCACCCAGGTTTATCAGAAGAGTTCGCAGATCGTTGACGCCGTCGCCAAGGGCCAGGTCGCCATGGGCATCGTGAATCACTACTACGTGTACCGGCATCTCGCGGCACAACCCACTGCTCCGCTGGCGGTGTTGATGCCCGATCAACAGGAGGGAGGTATGGGTGCCATCATGAACGTGGCCGGCATCGGTGTTCTGAAGCACAGTCCCCGCGTGGAGAACGCCAAATTGCTGGTGGAATTTCTCGTGGCACAAGCCGGCCAGAAGATGTTCGCCGACCTCGACAAGGAGTACCCACTCCATCCTGAGGTCAAGGCGGATCCCGCCCTTACCGAACGAAAAAGCTTCCGAGCGGCCCTCGTACCGTTGGCGAAGCTCGCAGAACTCCGAGAGCCTACCCTGCTGCTTATCGAACAAGTAGGGATGCGGTAACTCCACGAGCACCCAGTGAGTGGCCTACACCGATCATCTATCTCTCCTCTCCAACTCGCGGCCCTCGCCGGCGCGACACTGGTCCTCCTGCCGTTGGGCTATGTCACCATCCTCGCCTTGTCGGCCGATCCTTCCATTTGGCATCGTCTCTGGACCACCCGTGTCCCTGAACTGCTGTTGAATACGGTTTCCTTGGCCGGTACCGTGGCCTTGCTCGCTCTCGTACTCGGCGTATCAACCGCCTGGATGGTGACGCGCTTCGAGTTCCCTGGCCGCCGCCTGTGGGAAGTTGGTCTCGTGTTGCCGCTGGCCATGCCGACGTACGTCTTGGCCTATGTATACAACTATCTCTTGGGATTCGGCGGTCCGGTAGAACATCTCTGGCAGATGATTGCAGGCCCTCAAGCCAGAATCATCTCACCCCAAAATTTCTGGGGCGTCACCGTCGTGATGGCGCTCGACACGTTTCCCTTCGTCTACTTGCTCACACGCAGTGCGCTCCTAAGTTTTAACGTGTCCTTTGAAGAAGTGGCCCGTACGTGTGGGGCTTCACCACTTCATAGAATGTTGTTCGTCACCCTCCCATTACTACGCCCATCCATCGTCGCCGGCCTCGCCCTCGTCATCCTGTATGTCGTCTCAGACTTCGGCGCCGTCTCCCTGCTGCGCTACCAAACACTGACCTACGCCGTGTTTCAGCAAATGACCGGACAGTCCGACAATCAAGCCGCGAGCATCCTGAGCATCTTGCTGGTTGTTCTTGCGCTCCTGTTCTTACTGACCGAACGATGGTTTCGGCGAAAGAGCCGGTTTTATCAGACCTCCGGACGCTTTCGGGCGCCGCAACGAATCCGGTGCGGATGGTTGCACACTGTCGCTCTGACGGCATGCTTGGCCGCCGTGATCGGCTTGGCCTTTGGAATCCCTGCCTCTCTACTGGTGACATGGAGCCTGTCCCCGGAGGTCCAGGCGATTCTCGACGCCCGTTTCTTCGGCTTCGTCTGGAACAGTGCCTTGCTGTCGACCCTGGCCGCCACAGCCGGTGTGTTCGTTGGACTGCCCCTCGCCTATCTCGCCGGTCGAAAACCGACCTGGTTCAATACCGGTTGTTTGCAAGCCGCCTATGCCGGCTACGTGTTGCCGGGACCGGTCGCTGCGCTCGCGGTGTTGGTCCTCTTTCTAAAAGTCCTGCCGTTCTTGTATGGTACGGTGATCGTATTGATCGTCGCCTATGTCCTACACTTTCTCCCAGCCGGTCTCCAGTCACTCGAACCGTCGATTCAACAAATTACACCTAATCTGGAGGAAGTCGCCCGCACACTGGGTCTTACCGTTCGAGAGACCTGGCGCCGCGTGACGTTGCCGCTCATCCGCAACGGGGTCATCGTGGCGTGGGTCTTGATCTTTTTGCAGACGATGAAGGAGCTTCCTGCGACGTTACTGTTGCGACCGGTGGGATTTGACACCTTGGCCATTCGTGTCTGGCTGGAAGCCAGCGAAGAATATTACCAACTGGCGGCTCCGTCCGCCTTATTGATTGTGCTCGTTGGCCTACCGGCGCTGGCCTTGTTGTTGTCTCGTGATTGGCGGGCAGCGTAACACCACTATGAACGTACCGTCGCACATCACACAGGTGGATGCCGACCTGCACGAAGGTCAAGTCCATCTCTACCAGCCGGCCTCTTCCATCTTGGAGCTGCGTTCCGTGTCCTGTGCCTATGATCCCAACCGACCCGCCATTCGCGATATTTCATTTTCGGCGCGTGAAGGCGAAATTCTCTGTTTGCTGGGACCGTCCGGCTGCGGCAAAACCACTATTTTGCGAGCCATCGCCGGTTTTGAACCGGTTCGGTCCGGACAAATATTTTTATCGGGCCGATTGGTCTCCTCCTCCTCGGAAACGATTCCGACGGAGAAACGTCGTGTGGGCATGGTCTTTCAGGAGTATGCGCTTTTCCCTCACCTGCGCGTCGTCGATAACATCGCCTTCGGGCTCCGCCACCTGTCTCGGACGGAACGGAGATGTCGTGTCCAAGAAATGCTGCGGCTGACCGGCCTCGAAGGACTCAACCGACGTTACCCGCATGAGTTATCGGGAGGGCAACAGCAACGAGTGGCCCTTTCACGCGCACTCGTGCAGCATCCCGTCTTGCTCCTCCTGGATGAGCCGTTCAGCAACCTGGACCCCGATATGGCCGGCCGTATGCGTCAAGAAGTTCACACCCTCTTACGGCGGACGAAAACCACGACCATTTTAGTGACGCATGATCATGACGAAGCCTTCGCGATGGCGGACCGTATCGCAGTCCTGAATCAGGGAGTGCTCGAGCAGATGGATGCCCCGGAAGTGATTTATCACCTTCCAGCCACCAGGTTCGTGGCCGATTTTGTAGGCCAAGCCGACTTTCTCACCGGACAGGTTCGACAAGGCATGGTGCATACCGAACTGGGTGAGTTCCCCGATACGCTGAACAGTGCCGAGGGAAGCAGGGTTGTCGTCATGATCCGCCCCAACGACATCCATCTGACGCCCAGCAAGTCGGCTGAGTCCCGGATTATGGCCCGCCAGTTCCGAGGCTCGGAGAATCTGTACACAATCTGCCTTCCCTCCGGGCAAGTCGTCCACAGCAGTGAAAGTTCCACCAGTGTCTACCAGGAAGGGACGGCCGTCGAACTGCGTGTTTCCGCCACCCATACGGTGCTCTTTCCAGCCGAACGGTCTTCACAACTCTAGGCATGCAGATTGAGACCGAATCCGTGCGCCGGTTGACAGCTTTCACGGGATCTGGCATGGATGCACAGGCGCGCTGACTCACCCCCGCCTGACATGAACCACCTTTTCATGATGTAAGGAGTCTCGATGGACGTGTTGAAAGACGCCATTGATTATGGAATCATCGGTCTGTTACTGGTCCTGAGCGTGTGGTCCGTGGCTGTCGCCATCGAGCGCTGGCTCTTTTATCGACGTATCAATCTCTCGCAGTTTTCAAACGCGCAACTGCTGGAAGTCACTCTTACCAAACGCCTCGTGATTATCGGCACGGTGGCTGCCAACGCCCCGTACATCGGCCTCCTGGGAACGGTTCTTGGTATTATGCTGACGTTTCATACCATGGGCACGTCGGGCACGATGGCGGTGAACACTATCATGATCGGTCTGAGTCTGGCCTTGAAGGCAACCGCCGTCGGTCTATTGGTCGCGATTCCCTGCGTCGTGATGAACAATGTGCTTCGTCGTCGTGTGAGCGAAATCCTAACTGACTATAAGGCACAACATGGAACGGAACATTGACCAGATCAACGTGATTCCGCTCGTGGACGTGATGTTGGTCCTGCTCGTTATTGTATTGACCACCGCCACCTTCATCAGCACCGGACAAATTCCCGTCAACTTGGCCAAAGCCAAGGAGGTCGGCGATCGGAAAGATGTCCCGATCGTGATTTCCTTGACGGCAGAAGGGAATCTCTTTGTCAATGACGTGCCGGTCCCTGATGGAGGCCTTCCTACTGTCCTCAACACCCGACCGCGTGAATCTGCGGTGGTCGTGCGAGCGGACAAAGTGACCTTGCTCGAAAAGTTCGTCGCGCTCGTCGATGAGATTCGAGGCCTTGGTTTTCAGCAGGTCAGCCTTGAGGTCATTCGACTATAATGAACGATTCCGCGTCGCTTCCATTTGACCCGGCGAGCCCGATGGCGACAGGATGGCTGGTGTCCTGTCTCTTGCATAGCGGCCTCGCCATTGCGGCCATTCTTTTCATGCAGCGCCTGCAACTCGCGCCCCAAGCGGAACCGTTCCAGTGGGATGTCGCGATGGCTTCAGTGCCGTCCCCTTCTCTCGATTCTCCCGCGACCGTAGCGTCAAGGTCCTCCACGGCTCCTGTATCTGAGCGATCCACAGCGACCGCCGATTCAAGAACGAGATCGGGTCGGCCAAGAATCGAAACCGCGGTGCCGTTGTCCTCATCGCACAGCGCTCCGACTCTTGAACAGCCATCCCCGCCCACTCAAGCATCCCCGGACCTGCTCCCGCAATCACCCTCGCTTGCCGCAGTGCCTATGGACCGACCCGAGCATGAACCGTTATCTCACCCGATAGCGACAGGATCAGAAGCTCCTGGATCAGCGGCACAGATGGAGCTGCCGACTCAACCTTACTCAATTTCCGGTCAACCTCAACCACCCCTACTGCATCAGAGTGTTTCGTCGGCTGAAGATGAAATAGCCCAGCCGCCGTCCATCGCGTCAGTACCCGCTGTCCCCAGCCCTGCAGATATAGGTGAGTCCAAGCCGACTCGTGTTCAGTACGGATGGCTCGCCGACCTTATGGCCGACTGGATCGAGGATCTGAATAAACGGTACCCGGCGACGTTGCGAACAGAGGGTATTCAGGGGAAGGTGACGCTGACTGCGAGGCTTCACGACGACGGACTTCTGAGCGATGTGCGCGTCATCAAGAGCTCAGGCAACCGGGCGCTCGATCAAGTCGCCTTGGAAGACGTCCGAAACGGTCCTCCCATCAAACTGTCCCGCCCACTAGAACGGCCTCACATGTCGGTGAGGTTTTCCATCAGTTATGATCTGAAGACGGTTCGGTAATCGGCCCGGATTGAGACGTACAGTCTTGTTGTTTCGAATCGCGCAATACGCCCGATTGATCGAACGTCAGGAGATACGCTGTGCACTTGTTCGACTCCGCATGGCCTGTATATCCGACCGTGCCGCTGCCTCGCTCAAAGTAGGTCCAGACCGATCCCCCCGCCGGCAATCTCTCCTCCTTGTGCGGCATGCCGTACCGACCGGCCACCACGTTCTGTGTAACGTGGCCCACCTTGTCCTGGAAATATGCCGTTTCAAACTCGCTGCAGCCGAACAGAGCTACCAACGCAACAGGCAACAGGCCCAGCGATCCTCGTAACGTTGTTTTCATTGTGTCGTCCTCGTCCTGCGTTGATCATCATGACGCAAATATAGGCACTTCTCATGGTGCGCGCAACCGACCACGGAGCCCGGACGAAATGTTCACCGTCCCTTTATCGTCAATGATGATCGCTTCTACATCCGGCAAGCGCTCGACCAACTCCATACCGCGCGTTGGACCCAGCACAAAGATTCCTGTATCCAACCCATCAGCCACCGCCCCCTCTTTGGCGATGACCGTGACACTTTGACAACCACGGGCCGGCCGCAGGGTCTGGGGGTCCAAGATGTGATGATACCGAATTCCATCCCGCTCGAAGAATCGCTCATAATCGCCTGCCGTTGAAATGGCCTCATCCTTTAAATCGATGACGGCAATCAACGCCTCATCTTCACGTGGATGCTTGATCCCTACGAGAAACCCTTCACCCTCGGGAAGGAGGCCGAAGGTTTTAATATCTCCCGATAAGGCGACCACCCCACCCTGAGCTCCTGCCCGTTTCATCTCCGCTACCGCCCGATCTGCCGCATATCCTTTTCCAATCCCACCGATATCGACACGCATTCCCTTGTATGGAAGAAAAATGGTTCGTGCCTCTTTGTTGATTTGCACGGTTGTCCAATCGACGAGCGGCTTCAGTCGCTGTAGCTCCTCGCCGCTCGGAATACGTTGTCGTTCGGTAAAACTCCAGGCCTCCATTGCAGGGCCCACGGCGATATTAAAACCGCCATCCGTCAGTTGCGCCATTTCAATGGATCGGACCACCAACTCTAGTGTCTCTCGCCCCACCTCCACGGGCAGATGGCCGGCTTCTGCATTCACATGTGACAGTTCACTGTCGGGAACGCCAAGTGCTTAACAACTGTTCGAGTCGCTTGATTTCATCGAATCCAGCCTGAATAGCTCGATAGCCCGCGTCCTTGTCGGAGGCCACAACGGTGATCGTCACCAGCGTCCCCATGTGCATCTGAGTGCGTTTCGAGACAACAGGTTGAGATGTCGGTGGCATTCCTACACAGCCGACCATCACAATCATCGCGAAACAGAGCATCATCATCGAACCAACATGAGTGAAAGATATCTTCATTGCGATCTCTTCCTCAACACAAGGGTCGGCACCACATTGTGAGCTACCGAGGATAGGGCGAGATTTCATAGAGCCGCGCTTCCATCCCGAGCTTCATTTCTACGGGAATTATAGAGCAACGCACGTTGAATGCACAGATAGCCCGATGTTGCCGAAACTTCTCGCTTGACAGAATAACCACTAGTGCAATATTAAGAATTGTTCTCAATTACATAGAGTAATTGATTGTTACGGCATGCTTGCGCGATCTGGAGCTGAAGCGCAAACGATGTACACGCATGGTCGTCACTCCCTTCTCTTCAATCGAAGGCTGGGGAACCGGAACATCAGAATCATTGCGGAAAGGAGGCATTACAGTCACATCTCAATAGAGCGCTTATCATTTCCATGAAGGCCAGAGACCATCGAGTCCCGAGTCAGACCACAACCTTACTCATCATGGAGGATACCGATGAAGATGCGGTCAATCCTCGGGGCTTTCTCAATCATTGCGCTGTCGGTCACCCCGGCCTTCGCAGAAGAGAGCCTTGAGGAACGAGTAAAAAGACTGGAAGAAGCGTTACAAAAAGCACAGGAACGCGAGTCTCGCGAAATCGAGAGAGAACGTGTGCCGCCGCCGTCGAACCAATACCCCCTACCGGCCGGACCGATAACCGACATCAAGGTGGAACGCAAAGGCGAGGAAAATGTTCCGCTGGGATTCGGTTCCACTGGATCGGGAAGATTGCTCTACGCCAAGCCATTTTTGAGCGCGCCGAAAGCCATTGTCGGCGGCTATGTCGATGCGATGTACAATATCCTCTCTCGCCAAAACTTGGACAATCCCAGCCGCAATAGTTTCGGTCAGCAACGATTGGTGCCGTTCATTTATGCCGACATCACCGATCGTATTAAATTCGCGGCAGAAATTGAGTTTGAACGGGGTGCGACTAACGCACCACAAACCGGCGACGGCTCCATGTCCGTTGAGTTCGCCCAACTGGACTATCTGGTCAATGAGATGGTCAACATTCGCGCCGGCCTTCTCCTCATGCCGGTCGGCAAATTCAATTTACTCCACGATTCGCCGTTGAACGACCTGGTCGACCGTCCGATGGTCTCCAGACTCATCATTCCGAGCACCTGGTTCGAAGCAGGCGCGGTATTTATGGAACGTTGTACCCATCAGCACTATCGAAAGTGGATTATGAACTTTATGCAGTGAACGGCATGAGCCAGACGGCCGGAGCTATCACCGATCTGGGCGACCGAGGCGCCCGCGGCAGCGTGTCACGCGACCGTGATGACAGCAAGAACATCGTCGGACGCGTCGCCTTCAGCCCGATGTTAGGCGTCGAAATCGCCGGGTCCGGCTACTACGGTCAGTACAAGCCCCCGGCTGGGACCACCGCGGCCGGCTACATCGGCATCTATGCGGTTGACTGGACATTGCAGCGCGGTCCGTTCGAACTCATCGGAGAAGCGGCTTGGGCCAGGATGACCAACAACAACGCGACCGGTGTGGCCGCCGCTCCCATCGGACCGGCAGGCATGTTCGGATATTACATCCAAGGGAACTACCACTTTATGCCGGAAATCCTGCAGAGGATGGCCCCCAGTCACTTCTCCGAAGCCTCGACCTTCACGGCCACTCTCCGGTGGGAGCATGTCGATACCGATACCGACAATCGCACCATCGTGAATGGTGTCGGCAACCGGCGAGAGCTCGACCGATTGACGGTGGGCCTGAATTTCAGGCCCATCCCAGATACGGTCTTCAAAATCAACTGGCAGTATAACGCGCAGAACGGCGCGGTGGGATTAACACCCGCCGGAGATTTGGGTACGGCCAATAGTCCGATCGACGGAGATGGCTTCCTCTTCCAAGGGGCGACGTACTTCTAACTGTCATGAAAGGAGACTCCCCGCCGTTCCCCGGCGGGGAGCTCGTGACATGACGAAGTTCCTTCGGCGGTTTCGTCACGAACCGTCATGAATAATGTGGGCTAAGAGTCGATACTTTCCGGACGGTAAATCGATCGCAAAACGTTGATCCGGAGACTCGATGTCCACCTGGAAGCGTTGTCGGGAATCTTTGTCCTCCAACTCCAGAAACCGCATCTGCGGCACATGCCGCCGTGACCTTTCTCCCGTCAGGACCGTTATGACCCTCCCCACGACTAGGCCGCCCGCGACTTGATCTTGATCGACCAGTGAAGGCAATTCCGTCACGCCCAGGAAGAGCGCTCCCAGGAGACCTCCTCGGAACATCTAGATCTTCTTCATAGAAAAATTATATGACGAGCTGTGCTGAAATAACATACGGCCCGGCGCCAACTAACCACTTGACAGCGGAAGACCGATCGCGATACTAATAGCCCCTCAAGATATTAATAATCGTTCTCAATTTGAATCCACTGGCTGCAGCATATCATGACTATGACGAAGACCCCCACACTGGAACGTGATCAGACTCTTGAAACGCGCTGCGAATGCGGGCAACTGATCGCCAAAGTGTGTGGACAAGGACTGGAACTGAAGTGTAAACGATGCAAGCGCATCGTCGTCATCCCCTTTTCATCGATAGAGGGTTGGGGGAACGAACCATTATGATTCATTGTACGAAAGGATACCGCGCAGAACAGCGCAGCAGGATTAATACCCGCCGGAGATTTGGGCACCGCTAACAGTCCGATCGACGGAGATGGCTTCCTTTTCAGGAGGCGACTGACTTCCAACTGTAATGAAAGGAGGCTCCCCGGCGGGGAGCTCGTAACATGACGAAGTTCCTTCGAATGAGGCTGCTGATTGTTCCGCTACTTTTGATCGAGAGCCTGGGCGGCTGTGCCCTGATGAGCGGGATGCAAGAACGGTCTGCCCTGTGCAGCTACGATGATGCCTGGGATGCGGCAGTCGATACCGTGAAGGATCGCTCGACCGACAGAAAGGATAAAGAGGCCGGATTGATCGTCACGCACTGGCTTGAAATCCCAATGCCGGGACGAACCTACGGCATTTTCGGGAGAAACATAGCGGACAGCAGGGATCGGTCCCGTCTCACACTGGAGGTGAAGCGACGGGACGAAGTCGCAAAGATCTCTTTCATCGAAGAACGGCAGAGCTGGGCATTTCGCGGAGGAGCGCGTCTCTTCGGCTGGACTCCGACGGACCCTTCGGAAGAAGTCATGCGCGACGTGCGAAATCGTATTGATGCCAATCTGAAGGAGCACGGATGTACCATCAGCTGATTTTAATCCGAAGATATTTTTGATACCAACAGAAGCGCGTGGCGAGCAGTCATATCTCCATTTTATATATGGAGTGCGTGTCATTCTTATGAAGGCCAGAGACCATTGAGTCCCGAGTCAAACTACAACCTTACTCGTCGGATGGAGGATACCCATGAAAATGCGGGCAATCCTCGGGGCTCTCGTTCTGGCCACGTTACCGGCGATGCCGGTTTGGGCAGAAAACATGACCCCGGAGGAAATCAAAAAACTAGTCGATGAAGCCGTAGAGCAGCGGTTGCAAGAGCGCGAGCGACGTGAAGGACCACCGGTAGAACCCCGCGAAGAGAACGCATCAACAGAACCAGCCGCCGAACCTGGGGTCGGCCCATTGCCAGAAGTCGCCGGGATCTTCGCGCCAAAGAGCGGATACCTCTGTCCTTCGGCTCAACCGGATCCGGTCGACTGCTGTATGCGAAACCGTTCCTATCCGTTTCCCAAGGCGATTGTCGGCGGCTATATCGATATTCAATACCGCATGCACCAACACTCCGTCCTGGAAACGGGCGACTACACCGACATACGAGGGGGCCAGGGCACCTCGAATGGATTCGACCCGCAACGTTTCGTGCCATTTATCTATGCGGACATTACCGAGCATGTGAAATTTGCGTCTGAGCTTGAGATCGAACACGGCATCAGAGAAACCAATGACAACGAAGTCAGCGTAGAGTTCGCCCATTCGTCGACTACCTGGTACATGAAAGCGTCAACATACGAGCAGGCATCATCCTCCTCCCCATCGGCAAGTTTAACCTGTTGCACGATTCGCCGTTGAATGACTTGACCGATCGACCGTTGGTCAGCACACTGATCATCCCGAGCACCATATCGGAAACAGGCGTGGGCATGTACGGTACGTTCTATCCTGGGCGAACCGGCAAGCTGGATTATGAAGTCTACGTCACGACCGGCCCTTGCGGCTATACAGCCGCCGGCGAGCCTAAGGTCACTGAGTTTGACGGCACGAAAAATTCCCGTCAACGGAAATGCTTGTCCGACGACGGGCTCGATATCAATAATGGAAGAACGGTCGTAGGACGCGTCGCGTACAGCCCGATGCTGGGCGTCGAAATCGGCGGGTCCGGGTATTATGGGAATCAATCCCCTTCCAGCTACAACCCGCTGAGTATCTTTGCCGTGGACTGGACTCTTCAAAAGGGCCCGTTTGAACTCATCGGCGAGGCCGCTTGGGCCTATGCGAGGAATAACGCTGTCGCGATTCCCCGAAATACGATTGGATTCGCGCCGGGTGCTCGGCTGACCGGCCCTACATTCTCACTGAATCCCCTCGGCGCTCCACCTGAGCGGATGCAGGGATTCTACATCCAAGGCAACTATCACTTCATGCCTTCTTTTTTGACGAACCTCTCCCCAAAGCGTTTCGGTGAAGGTTCAACCTTCACCGCCGTCATCCGCTATGACCGAGTCAACTTGAATTTAGATAACAAGGCAGAAAACGCGGGCGAACTTGAGCAAATTTCGTTCGGGTTGAACTATCGCCCGATCCAAGACACGGCGTTCAAGATCAGTTATCAGTACATGCCGAAATCCTTTAACCCAAACGACAGACAACGCATTCACGACCAGGCATTGGTTATTTCAGCGGCAACCTATTTTTAGAAACTCGGGAGGCCGGCTGTTACGGCCGGCCTCCCCGCAATTGAGGCGACCTCATGATCATTGGCCTACTCTCCATACTGGCGGTTCTTTTTGTGATGCCCTCTCCCTCCCGCGCCGAACGGGTATGGGACAGCGACCTCAAGCGGTATCTCACCGATCAAGAGATGAACCTGGCCACCGTCTATCTGCAGGAGGAAGAGAGCGTCAAGATCATGTTTCCGAAGTCCGAACGGGTCCGCAAGGAACTCATTACACTCAACCCTGAGAAAAAATCTCTCATCGAAGAACGCATCGGCTGGAAATTCCCGGAAGAATCATTCGAGGTGTATATCGGAGAATCCGGAACTCAGACTGACGGCTATGCGGTCGTCCAAAACACGATCGGCAAGCACAAGCCGATGACCTACATGGTCGGCGTCGATAACGAAGGTTCCGTATCGGACGTTGAGCTGCTGGTGTTCCGCGAATCGCGCGGGAGCGAGGTTCGGAAGAAGCGGTTTAACGTCCAGTATGAGGGCAAGACCGTTCTCGATCCGGTCCGGATCAAAAGGGACATCACCAACATCACCGGCGCCACGATGTCCGTTCGCTCGATGAGCGCCGGAGTCAAACGAGTCTTGGTACTGATCGACGAGTTTTACTTAAAACCGGCCGGAATCGGCAGCGACACAACGGGGAAAAAAGATAAAGGATTCTTTTCGTCCATCTTCGGGAATTAGTTCAAGCGGACCCAGCGTCCCGGCATGCGAAACTTTAATCAGAAATTCAGGCTGCGTGATGCTGATCGCCACATTCGGTGGCTCTATACCTTGTTCTTGTTCTTGATGTTGGCCGGCTTTACCTTCTCTTTCTTTTGGGCGCATAGCATGACGAGTCTCTCCCCGCAAGGTATCGCTGATCACTATCGAGGGTCCGATACGACGTTCGGGGAGCCCATGTCCTTTCGAGAATTAGCGGAAATCACTCACTTCCATCTTTTTACGATGCCCGTTGTGTTCATGATTCTCATCCATGTGATGTATCTGACCAGTGCAAGTCATATGCTGAAAACGGTCGTGACGTGGGCCGGATTCGGCGGTGTGATCCTCGATCTCCTGTCACCATGGTTGATCAGCTATGTCTCCCCGATTTTCGTCGTCTCGATGTTGACTGGTGATACGCTGATGACCGCCAGTTTTCTGGTAATGCTGATTGTCCCGCTGTATGAGATGTGGGTGCTCGAGCAGCCGCTGATGGAGGGGAAACGACCGCAAGAATCGTAAGATTCAGATTGCCTGCACAATTGTTTTAGAGGCCAGCGGTTATTCACCCAGAGCCCAGGATTCCATCAATGTCCTGGGCTCTGTGTTTTTGCGGAGGTGATGTGATGCAAATCCATATAGCAGATCAGGTTGAACCGGCCGTGCTGAAGATTCAAGGCATGCTGCAGAAGATCGACCGTCTTCATCTTCCAGCGGCATCGCGGCGCGACCTCGAAAGCATTCTGGTCCGGCAAGTCGCTCGGGAACTGGATCAGCTCCTGGCGTGGCAAGCAGGGCACGGCCAAGAGACGGCAGCCGTTGCGGTTCGTATGGGGTGTGCCGCGAACCTCGACGACGAGCTCTTGCATCAACTGAAACTGGCCGCCTTGCTTCACGACATCGGGCTCCTCATGCTTCCGCCTCACCTCCACACTGAGCGAGAGGCCCGAGATCCGGACTCGTACGTGGCCATTCAAAATCACCCGCGACTCGGGGCTAATTTACTCGAGCCTTTTTCATTCCTTCGTGACGCGACCATCATGATCGCCCACCATCATGAGCGATGGGATGGATCGGGTTATCCCTATGGTCTTAGAGGAGAGTTTATTCCGCTGGGTGCCAGAATTCTTGCCGTCGCCGACGCATTCGAGGCTATTCAGGTTCCCCATGTTCGCGACCGATCTTTGCGCGATCGTATCGCGCTCCGAATCCTGCGCGTGGCCTCAGGAACTCAATTTGATCCCTTTGTCGTTGATCTCTTGGTTGAACTGATGAGAGAAACAGAAACCACCTCTTTACAAGGAACACTTCCTCGGTGACA